>CALLNG010000061.1 GCA_938005345.1 uncultured Clostridia bacterium | reverse complement strand
TACCCTAAAGGCAAACCTTGAAAAACAACCGGTTACCATGCCAGAAGGAATTTACTTTACATTTCCGTTGAAACTGAGTGAAAACTGGAAATGCCGGTATGACACAATGGGGGACTATGTGCTTTTAGACGAGGAACAGCTTGGAAATGTATGTCATGATTGGATCACGGTTGACAAGAGCATTTCTATGTATGATGATGCCATATGCATGACCTTATTCTGCCCAGATGCACCCATGGTACAAGCCGGAGACTTTCATTTTGGACGGGAACAGCATAAAATTGAGAGAAATGAAAATCCACTGCTGCTTGCGTGGCCCATGAACAATTACTGGAATACGAATTTTAATGCGGATCAATCGGGTGCCATGGAAGTACGTTATGAATTTGAAGCATTTTCCGTGTTTGATCCGGTACAGGTGTATGCGGAAAGCGTAGCGGCAGAAAAAATATGTGCAGTTGGTGCGGCGTTGAATTGCGAGAACGAGGAAACAGGACAGTTGATTGCAGGTAACGGCAGTGCGGTTCCGATTTATGTTTATCCGTCATCCAAATACCGGGAAGCTGGAAGACATGCATTTGTGTTGTTGTTAAAAAATATGTCAGATCAGGAACAGAAATATAGTTTCACTGTCCCAATTGGCAACCATATTCGCGCGGCAGAGGTGACGGTGCAAGAAAAGAAAATAGCAGATATTGCACTAACGGATCAAGCGGTTACAGTATCAATTCCTGCACGCGGTATGAAACTGGTACAAGTTAGCTATGAAGCAAAATAACTATTGTTGTTACCATGCGGAATCAATACCAATTTCCGCCTAAAATGAGATTATAAAAAAGAAGCGTACTACATGGCAGATGCCTTGATACGCTTTTTTCTTTGTTTGATAAATAGGGTAATAACGGATAGTAAATCGAGAAACAAAAAGCATGAGGATAATATCCTGCGTTTGATGCAGCTGTTTTACGAGTTGTGTGATTTTTTTCGGTATTGCCGCGGGGTAAGGTGATAGTGCTTTTTGAAACTGGAGCTAAAATAATTGGAATCAGAGAATCCAACCATATAGGCAATATCCTGGATGGATAAATCGGTTTGTTCAAGCAGGCGTGCTGCTTCCTTCAGCCGTAGCTGCGTGATATATTGGTGCACACTAAGTTTATGCTTGGCGCGGAAAAGCTGTGTGATGTGGGAAACACTGCAAAAACAGGCTTTGCTAATGTCGCTGAGCTTGATGGGATTAGCATAATGGTGGGCAATATAGGACAATATACGGCCATAGAGCGCCGCTTGGTTTTCACTGAATTCATTGGTACAAAGCGACTTGTTGTCTACATAATACAGTTCCAGCATGCAGCATAGCGGCGTGATAACGGTTTGGACCCATTCCAGAGAAGGAGGATTGGCACAGAGATACTTTTCATAGCAAGCAGCGAGCGCGGATTTGTCCAGACAGTAATTTTTAGCAACAGCATCTATTCTGGATTGAGCTGCTGCATGTTTTGCTGTCCGGTAGCCACTGACACTGATGAATCCCAACAAGCAGTCCTGATGCCGGATTGGGACAACATATTCACTGACGCCTGCATAACACGTACCAAAAAAGATGCCGTCCTGACACCGGTCAAATACTTTTTGCTGCCGGACAATGCAGTAATCCCAAGCCTCTTTACAGGATTTTACCTGTAGACAGTAGGGATTGCTATGAATATTATATGGGACAAGCCGGTACATTTGGTTTGCCAAAAAACCAGTTTGATCGTGGATAGTTAAGGCAAGGCTGTATTCTGATTTTAAAAATTCAATATAGGCGATGATTGCATCCATCATAAAAAACACAACCCATTTTTCTAGTTTTAGAAGCATATTTTGAAGGTTTTTAAAATTATTATACGCTATAATAAAGGAAAAGTAAAGAGAAATGGGGATGAAAATATGAAATTTTACCAAGAACCTGCCAAACAAATTCCGGTACAGGACTGTGTAGATATACTTGTAGTAGGAGCGGGTCCAGCCGGCATTTGTGCAGCTGTGTCCGCGGCTAGAATGGGTGCAAATACCATGTTAATAGAACAACAGTCTTCATTGGGCGGAATTGCAACTTCCGGATTGATGAGCCATTGGACTGGTTCGGCAGGCAGTAAGCTATACCATGAGATTTTGGAACGCTCTGCACAGAAAAATGAAGGAGAATGGAAAGATAATATAGTGAAATGGATTTCACCTGAAAAACTAAAGTTAGTATTTTGGGATATGGCAGATTCAGCTGGCGTCAAGGTGCAGCTTTATACATTTGCCAGTGATGTAATTATGCAAGACGGCACAGTGAAGGGCGTCATCACGGAAAGCAAATCAGGTCGCAAAGCAGTGATGGCAAAAGTGGTGATAGATGCTTCCGGTGATGGAGACGTGGCGGCTAAGGCCGGGGTGGAATACTTTGTAGGACGGGAGCAGGACGGAAAAATGCAACCTGCGACATTGATGTTTAAAGTAGCTGGAGTAGATGAAAAACGGGCTGTGTATTTAGGTTCGTTTGAAAGTACGTATGAGACGGAAAAAGGAGAACTGCAGCAACTGGCATCCAAACACCTTACACCGCCTGCTGGCCATGTGTTGTTATACCAGTCCACCCAGCCGGGCGTTGTCACCTGCAATATGACCAACTGTATAGATATTGATGGAACAAAGGCGGAGGATTTGACAAGAGCAGAGCGGATGTGCAGAATGCAGATGTTTGAAATTGAAGCATTTTTGCGGGAGTATGTGCCCGGATATGAAAACTGTTATATCATCAGTTCTGCCTCGTTGATGGGGATTCGGGAGACAAGACATTTTAAAGGTATGTATACGCTGACGCAACAGGATATTTTATCCGCTGCACAATTTGACGATTGGGTAGTCAAAGATGCTTACTTTAATTTCGATGTTCATAACATCACGGGGGCTGGACTGGATAAAACTGGAGTACAAAAGCAGTTTCCGCAGAAAAAAGGATATACCATTCCGTATCGCTGTCTAGTTCCGGAAAAAGTAGATAGCCTATTGCTGGCGGGCCGGAATATTTCCGGGACCCATATGGCCCATTCCAATTTTAGGGCCATGCCCATATGTGCGGGAATTGGTGAAGGAGCGGGGACGGCGGCAGCATTGAGCTGCCAGCAAGGCTGCCAGCCACGGGATGTGAAGGCAAAGGATATTCAACAGTATCTATAAGAAGCACATAGATTTGTAGTATGAAATGAAGAAATTAGTCCCAGAGCTAGTGGTCAAACGATAAAATAGCGTAAAGATAGGAAAGGAAACCACGAGTAAGAAAAAGAGCAAAGAAGATCCGGTGTACTTCCCGTACACCGGATCGTTTGCTTTATGGAAAAATATCACAGTTATTGATAGAGCTTGGCAAGTCCGCCTTCGCTGGTTTCCCGGTAATTGCGGGACATATCTTTTCCGGTTTCATACATGGTTTGTACCACCAGGTCAAAAGAAATTTTCCGCGTGTCAGATAAAAAGTTTGCTAAATTGACGGCGTTAATGGCCCGCATAGCAGCGACGGCATTGCGCTCAATACAGGGAATCTGTACCAGTCCGCAAATTGGGTCGCAGGTTAGGCCCAAATGGTGTTCCAAAGCAACTTCCGCCGCATATTCAATTTGGTCGATTCGCATACAAAATAGTTCGCCCAGGCCTGCTGCA
>CALLNG010000060.1 GCA_938005345.1 uncultured Clostridia bacterium | reverse complement strand
CACCCTGGCAGCAGACCTTTACGAACCCAAACACGCGGAAGACAAATTGGCTGCAATTGCCGTTTGCGGCCCGTTTGGCGCGGTGAAGGAGCAGGCTTCCGGTCTGTATGCGCAGACCATGGCGGAGCGTGGGTTTTTGACCCTCGCGTTTGACCCATCTTTCACTGGCGAAAGCGGCGGGCAACCCCGGTATATGGCGTCTCCCGACATCAATACCGAAGACTTTCAGGCGGCGGTGGATTTTCTCAGCGTCCAGGACAACGTGGACAGCGAAAAAATCGGCATCATCGGCATTTGCGGCTGGGGAGGCCTAGCGCTCAACGCGGCCGCCCTGGATACGCGCATCAAAGCAACGGTTGCGTCCACCATGTATGACATGGCCCGCGTCAACGCAAACGGGTATTTTGACGCGGAGGATTCCCCGGAGGCGCGCTTAGGCAAACGCCAGGCCTTAAACGCACAAAGAACCATCGACTACCAAAGCGGCAGCTATGCCCTTGGCGGAGGCGTGGTGGATCCGCTGCCCGAAGACGCACCTTTCTTTGTGAAGGATTACCACGACTATTACAAGACGGAGCGGGGATACCATGCGCGCTCGCTCAACTCCAACGGCGGCTGGAATGTCACAGGGTGCATGTCCTTCCTCAACCAGCCCATTTTGCGCTACAGCAACGAAATCCGCAGCGCGGTGCTGGTGATACACGGCGAAAAAGCCCATTCCTGCTATTTCAGCAAGGACGCATTTGCCGCCATGGTGAAGGACAATCCCGACCGTGCCAACAAGGAGCTGCTGCTGATTCCTGGCGCAGTACACACAGACCTCTATGACAATCTGGACGTGATTCCTTTTGACAAAATGGTGGAATTTTTCCAAACTGCAATGAAATAAAAGGATCCTGCCGTTTTACTACGACAAAGTTAAATTTCCCCTCATACAAAGCGGAACGCCCACTCAAAAGGCTAGCGTCCCACTTTGTAAACAGATTCAGGCCCGGCACATGTGCCGGGCCTGTTCTTTTTTTATTACACTGTTTCGGGGCTGGAACCCTGTTTGGTGCGCACTTCATCCAAAAGCCGCTTCACCAGTTCATCCCGCGTCATGACTTCATTTTGTTTGCTGTCCCGGCGGCGCACTGCCACAGTACCGTCCGCCTGTTCCCGGTCTCCCAGCACCAGCATATACGGAATTTTGGCAAGCTGTGCCTCGCGCACCTTAAATCCCGTTTTTTCCTGCCGCGCGTCCAGCTCGCAGCGCAGGCCCGCTTCGCGCAGCTGCTTGCAGATCTCCTGCGCATACGCGTTGTTGCGGTCCGTGATGGGCAGCACTTTGACCTGTACGGGCGCAAGCCACAGCGGGAATTTGCCGGCATAGTGTTCTGTCAAAATACCGATGAAGCGTTCCATGGAGCCGAACACCACGCGGTGAATCATGATAGGCTGGTGTTTGTGCCCGTCCGCGCCGGTATATTCCGCGTGAAAGCGCTGGGGTAGCTGGAAATCCAGCTGGATGGTGCCGCACTGCCATGTCCGGCCGATGGAATCCTCCAGGTGAAAGTCGATTTTGGGGCCGTAGAACGCGCCGTCCCCTTCATTGACCACATAATCCAAGCCCATTTCCTCCAGTGCCTGGCG
Source organism: uncultured Clostridia bacterium (assembly GCA_938005345.1). Lineage (GTDB taxonomy): Bacteria > Bacillota > Clostridia > RUG12999 > RUG12999 > JAAWTG01. The sequence continues at coordinate 2,664 of CALLNG010000060.1, read as the reverse complement.
CAATGCACTCGTTGCGTTTTCCCAGTCCTCATCACTGCCCATGCTGTCCTCGGGCCGGGTGGACAGTTCCACATGGTAGGGGAAGCCAAACAGGGTATACACCTCGTCTATCAAGCGCACCACGCCTTTGATTTCCTCCGTGATTTGCTCCGGCGTCATGTAAATATGCGCATCGTCCTGCGTGAAGCAGCGCACCCGCATCAGGCCGTGCAGCGTACCGGATTTCTCATGCCGGTGCACCAGTCCCAGTTCCCCAATGCGCAGCGGCAAATCCCGGTAGGAACGTGGTTCGCTCTGGTACACCAGCATACCGCCCGGACAGTTCATGGGTTTGACAGCAAACGTGTCGCCGTCGATTTCCGTGGTATACATATTTTCTTTGTAATGATCCCAGTGGCCCGATGTTTCCCACAGCTTGCGGTTCAACATCATGGGCGTAGAAATTTCCACATAGCCCTCGCGCGTATGGATTTGCCGCCAATACTGGGTCAGTTCGTTTTTCAGCACCATACCTTTGGGCAAAAAGAACGGAAAGCCCGGCCCTTCCTCCATGATTCGGAACAGGCCCAATTCCCGGCCCAGTTTGCGGTGGTCACGCTTTTTCGCTTCCTCCAGCCGCTCCAAATGCTGCTGCAATTCCGCTTTGCTGGGGAACGCGGTGCCGTAGATACGCGTAAGCATTTTATTTTTCTCACTGCCGCGCCAGTACGCCCCGGCAACACTAGTCAAATGAAACGCTTTGACCGCTGCGGTGTAGGTCACATGCGGCCCGGCGCACAAATCCACAAACTCACCCTGCCGGAAAAAGCTCAGTTCCTCCCCCTCCGGCAAATCTGCAATCAGTTCCAGTTTATACGGCTCCTCCCGCTCCTGCATAAGCCGAACCGCCTCGTCCCGCGGCAAGGTAAACTGCTCCATTTTGAAATTTTCCTTGACAATGCGCGCCATCTCCTGTTCCAGCGCCTCCAGTTCCTGTTCCGTGAACGCTTCGGGCCGGTCAAAATCATAGTAAAACCCGTCCGCGATCGCGGGGCCAATTGCGAGTTTGGTCTCCGGATATAGACGTTTGACCGCCTGTGCCAAAATGTGCGACGCTGTGTGCCGCAGCGCCTCCCGCCCCAATTCTTCCGCAAACGTGCACTCCTGCACGTTGCCGTGTCTGTCAATGACTTTCATAGCTGCCATCCCTCCTGTTTGTTTTGCCGCGCCGCGAGTGACGGCGCATGTTTTACGTATACTCTTTGTTTGCCCGCTGGCAGGCAATTTTATTCCATCAAAAAAGCACCCTGGACGGACGCAGTTCGCCCATCCCAAGGGTGCTCTCTTTTGCACGGTTCCACCTTGATTTTTCGCTTCAGGTTCCAGCAAACCCTAGCCCTATAACGTGGGCAACGGCTATGCTCTTCGCACGCGGCTCCGGAGTGGTGTTCGCCCTGGTTTCCCGCGGGAAAAAGGTTTCAGCCGCGCCTTTTTCTCTCTGATCCACCCGCCTGGGGTACTCGTTCCATCATCGCCTTCCCCTCTGTTATACCACAGACTGCGCCGTTTGTCAAGCCCCTTGCACCTGCACAGCTTTGCCATGGCGCAAAAAGACCAGATACGCCCCACGCACGCGCTTACCTGTAATACGCTGCGCCGCCAGCGCATAGCAGCGTACTTGCGTGCGGTAACGCTCCGTGAGCGCGGCTAGGTCCTTATGCGCGGAATCCGTTTTGTAATCCACCACCACCAGCTCGCCGTCCTCCTCAAACAGGCAGTCCATCACGCCTTGCAGCAGCACGGTCCGCTCTCCATATTCCGGGCGGCCCAGCAGGCGCGCGGCAGAAACGTCGATATTAAATGGTACTTCGCGCCAAAGGTGCTTAGCGTGGCGCATCCGCCCGCACAGCGGCGTGTGCAAAAACCATTCGATTTGCCCGCGCGGCACCGCGTCCGCCTGGGCCTGTGTGAAAAATCCCTGGCGCAGCAAACGCTGCACCGTCCCGTCCACTGCCTGCTCCGGCGGCAGGCCCCAATCCATATGCTGCATGACCAAATGCACCAGCGTGCCCAGCTGCGGTGCGTCCGGGCCGTCCGACTGCTGCAAAAAATCCGGCTGGCGCATTTCCGGCACCACCAGCGGCACGCCGTCCGGTTCGCGCTGAAAGGCATTTTTGAGTTCCGTGACGGAAAGTTTGGTGGGTAGGGGGCCGCCCGGCGCACCCGCATAATGAAAGGACAACCGCCGGTCAATCTCCTGTGCATACCCGCCGCCTACCGGCAGCGGCGTCGCTTCCTGCTGCTGCCGTGCCGTGAGCGTCTCATAGTCTGCCTGAATCTGCGCCGCGCTCAGCACGTAAGCACGCAGCCATGGATTCAGCGACAGGCCGACCCATGCCAAAAAACTGGATGCGCTGCGCACCGCAGCAGACGGCACATCCTCCCGCCGCCGCTCCTGCCATTGCGCCAAATGTTCCGCCGCCTTTTCGTCGCTGGCCGTTAAAATCAGCTTTTCCCGCGCGCGGGTAAACGCCACGTATAGCACGCGCAGCTCTTCGGACAGGCTTTCCTGCACCAGCCGCTCTGCAATGGCGGTGCGGGACACAAGGTCATAGCGGATTTTGCGTTCCCCATCCAGGTATTCGCACCCCAGGCCCAGCGTTTTGTGCAGCAAAAATTTCTCCC
>CALLNG010000059.1 GCA_938005345.1 uncultured Clostridia bacterium | reverse complement strand
CACAACGGCCGGGACCGGTTCGGAAGTGGATTGCGGTGGAGTTATCACAAAACCGGAAACCAATGAAAAAATCGGTCTGGTTCATCCATCCCTGTTCCCGGTGCTGGCTGTCGTGGATCCGGAGCTCATGAAAACCGTACCAGAGAAATTTACCGCTTATCAGGGATTTGACGCGCTGTTTCATTCCACTGAAGGATACATTTCAAAAGCACATAATTTAATGGGCGACATGGTACAGCGTGCCGCGATTGAACATATTGGCCGTTATCTTCCCCGCGCTGTGAAAGATGGGAATGACATGGAGGCTCGGGAACATGTTGCTTTTGCCAACACCATGTCTGGTTATTCTATGACTGTTAGTTCCTGTACCAGCGAACATTCTATGGAACACGCGATGAGTGGCCACCACCAAGCATTGCCTCACGGAGCAGGGCTCATTATGATTTCGAAAGAATACTATACCTATTTTGTAAACCGCCATGTCTGCGATGAACGGTTTATCGAAATGGCAAAAATGTTAGGAATGACAGATGCCAAAGAGCCTATGGACTTTGTGATCGCATTGGTTGCACTACAGGAAGCCTGTGGCGTTGCGGATCTAAAAATGTCCGATTATGGTATCACACCGGATGAATTTGATGCACTGGCCAAAAATGCCCGCGATACCATGGGCGGCCTTTTTGAAATGGATCCCGCAAATATGACTCATGATGATTGTGTGGAAATTTACCGCAAGTCTTACCGCTAAGCCAAACCGTATTCCAGCTCTGGAGAATGATTTTAAGAATGCTTCAAACAGAAAGAAAGGAATTCGTATAGATTATGTAATGCTAAACAGCGTCCTCGCTGGAAAGGGGAATAGGCATATCAAAAGTTACAGCAGGAAGAAATGGCAGAATTTTTAACGCCTGCTGTTTATACCGGCTAGCCCCTAATGCCTGCTCTACATTGCGTATTTCAAAGGAAGTTGGTACAGGCAACCGATTTTTTACTTCGTATAATACAAAAAAGGCTTGTTTAAGACAAGCCTTTTTTGTTACACGAAGTACTGAAACGGACTATTGTTTGTAAAGTTCCATTGTTACTGCACGGTTTCTATTGATTTCAGCGCTACATAAACGCCGTTTTTATCCATAGATGCAAAAATCTTAACTGGAAATGGTTTTGTATTTTTGATTTTTAAATCAACACCACCATAAGAAACGGTTGCATCTCTGCCTTCCGGAACGTAGTGAACTGTACCACCTTGATGCGGATGCCGTTCAATTATTTCTAGTTCCGCTTCCATTGCCGCATTATACAGGGTGCTGCTTAGCTGACAAATTCCGCCACCATAGTCCTCGGTTTCCTGCCCATCAATATAAACGGTCGCCTTTGCAAATCCATTTTCCGGTGTAGTAGGCCCAACTATTTCATTGAATGAAATCGTCTCTCCGCTTTGCATAACATACCCATTCACCTTTTGAATGGCAAGGCGAATATTGTGGATCCGATTTTCTTTATGGCTTGTCATATCGGAACCATAGCGCGCTAGTTCTCTACTTTGTACTTGCGGCGTAGGCTGCTCGGTAACCTCTGGTGTTGGCGGCGTGGTAGTTTCCGGCGTAGGCTGCTCAGTAGTTTCTGGCGATGGCTGTTCGGTAGCCTCCGGCGTAGTTTCCTGCGTTGGTGTTGTAGCAGATGGTGGAGTTGGATTGGGATTTTGTCCGCAACCTGTTAGCAGCAGCAGTAAACTAACAGTCAATATGCCCCCCTGAAATTTCATACGAATTCACCTCGATTTTTTGATCTTACTTAGTATACACCATCTGCAAAATTTTATAGAAAAAGCAGAAAACAAATGTTTTCCGCTTTTGGTTATTTTAATGTAAATTTGTATCCCGGCCCATTTGACATAGTGCACATTCCTGACAGAATATGATTCTTTTGCCAAAAATCTGTTCCAACGTAGAAAGGA
>CALLNG010000058.1 GCA_938005345.1 uncultured Clostridia bacterium | reverse complement strand
TTTTAAAACCCCCCCCCCCCCCGCGAACAACACTCCGCGAGAGAGGGACTTTTGTTTTTTTATCTCATAATCCGATTTATATCTTTGGTTTAATCAATACTATTCCAGTAATCCGATGCTTCCTGCATGATTTTCTGCACTTCATCAATATTCATGTTTTTCAGCTGCTGAATGTGTGCGTCCCACTCTGCGTCAATATTGCCGTTGGTCACCCATTCTGCCTCTTTTTGTTTGGTATAGTCCACAATCTGCGGCAATACCGCTTCCAGCGTCTTGCGCTGTTCTTCGGTGTAACGCAAATGTTCCACCGTCATCATGCTGGCATAGGGCAGATACAGCTCCGTAGCTTGGATTCTATACTGTGTCTGTGGTTCATTTGTCAAATCGACATTTTCTTTATACCATCTTGCAGTGATTCCCATAACCGGGAAGTTAAAGACCTCTCTGCCGCGGAAGGTTGCCGCATCTTCGCCTTCTGGAATTGGCAGCTTGCGCCATTTGCCGTCTACTTTTTCAATTGCTTCGCCGACCATGCCGGTATTCCATTCATAGGAAGTATCCGGATCCGCTGTTCCGTCCATCCAGCGAATTACCGCTTTGGGATGTTTGCTATTTGCGGAAATGTAGTTGTTCGCAAAAACACCATAGACGGGTTTGAACACGTTTTGCTCACCCTGTGGCCCTTTAAGCGGCGGCATCGCCGTATATACCTGAGAAGCCTTTGAAAAAGTTCCCGCTTTAGCAGCGTCCCAACCAGTATATACTCCTACGGAATACGGGTCGGTAGCAGCTTTCGCTTTAATGGCATTTGCTTCCCCTGTAAAGGTATCTACATTGATGAGCCCTTCTGAATACAATTTATTGAAATATTTCACTGCTTCTTTATATTCTTCCTGCATGTTGCTGACAACCACTTTACCGTCTTTAATAAAGAAGGGGCCAGCTTCACAGGAACCGCCTGCTCCAGTATAGGCGCTGCTCACACCCCAGGAGCCAAACAGGGAGGCAATACCGTCCATATTGCTGTCCCATTTCATCAGAAGTGGAATTTCGTCCGCTTCGCCATTTCCATTGGGGTCTTGTTCCTTAAACGCTTTGAGCACGTTGTAAAACTCATCGGTGGTTGCTGGGACAGCCAAGCCCAGTTTTTCCAGCCACTCTTTGTTGATGAACTGGATTCCGCGGATTTGCTCACCCGGGCTACGGTACAGGGAAGGCACTGCATACATGTGTCCGTCCGCTGCCGTTGCCATTTTTCTTCCGTCGGTGTCTTCATCAATCGCCGCTTTGATGTTGGGTGCATATTGTTCAATCAAATCTTCCACCGGTAAAATGACGCCGTCCGCCCCGTATTTGTCCACTGTCGCTGTCGGCAGGTCCGCCATCAAAAATGCGTCCGGCATATTGTCTCTAGCCGCAAATGCCAGGGACAGTTTTTCACTCGCATCTCCAGTGAAATACGTCCATTCCACATGAATGTTGGTTTTTTCTTCATACTGCTGAATTACTTTTTTCTCGTTATAGTCCCGGCTGTTGTCCCAGTTTGGCGCCATTACCTTGATGGTAATTTTTTCGTTGACAATCGGAAATCCGGTGTCATTGACGCCAGTTTCTTCTGCTGGCGCTTTCGCAGTTTCACCGCCGCCACAGGCCGCTAAACCCGCAGCCAATGTGACCGCTGTGATGACCGCTGCTGCCTTTTTGAAATGTTTCATCATGTTTTCTTCCCCTTTCTATTTTCTTATCCTTTAATTGCGCCAATCATGACGCCTTTTACAAAGTGCTTCTGCACAAATGGATACACAACCATCATGGGCAAAATTGCTACCACGATTACACCGTATTGCATCACGTTTACTAGCTTCTGTTGCAGCACAACAGATTCGTCTCCCTGCATAAACTGTGACATCGCCTGCGTAGAAATAAGCAAATCCCGCAGCACCAGCTGCAGCGGTTTCCAATCCGGATCGTCAATGTACAGTAACGCCTGCATAAATTGGTTCCAATGCTGCACGGCGTAGTACAACGCGACCACCGCAATCATGGTTTTGGACAGCGGCAACACAATTCTCACAAAGAAATGCGTGTTGCTGCATCCATCCATTCTTGCCGCCTCCAGCAGCTCGTCCGGTATAGTTTGTTCCAAAAAAGAACGGGCGATAATCATATTATACACGACAAGCGCATTACATACCAGTAAAACGACCGGATTATTGTATAGGCCGATATTTTGTACCAATAAATAAGTCGGTATCATACCGCCGTTAAAATAAATGGTAATTAAAAAGATAATCATAATCGGCCGCCGGCCCACTAAATCCTTGCGGGACAGCGCATAGGCTGCCGGCAATGTTACTACCAGGTTGATCAAAGTTCCGACTACGGTGTAGAACACAGAGTTGAAAAATCCCCGGAATAACATATCATTTTGTAATATTTTTTCGTATCCCATGGTGGTAAATCCTTTTACCCACATGATCACATCGCCGTTATACACTGCATCTGGATCGCTGAAAGAGGCAATCACGACAAAATACAACGGATACAAGCATATCAATGCCAAAAGCGTCAACACCACATAGGATACCCAGGCAAAAATGCGGTCCTCCAACGGTTCTCTGACCTTATTTTTATGGATTGTTGCCATTGTGTCTGTTCCCCCTTTCCTTCTTAATAGAGCGATGTATCGCTTAATTTTTTGGCTACAAAATTGACGATTACAAGCAATATACAGCTAACGACCGAGTTGAACAACCCGATTGCTGTCGCGAGGCTATAGTCTCCGGAGATAACTCCCATTTTATACACATAAGTTGGAATGGTTTCCGAGACTGCCAGGTTGAGAGGCGTCTGCATCAGGAACACTTTTTCAAATCCCAGGTTCATAACGCTTCCTGTGTTCAAAATCAAAATAATGACCGCAGTCGGCAAAATGCTGGGCAGTTCCAAATACCAAATTTTTTGCAGCCGGCTTGCGCCGTCAATGGTCGCCGCTTCATATAAGTCTGGGCTGATACCTGCCAGTGCTGCCACATATATGATACTGTTCCAACCTAGCGTCTGCCAGACACCGGACCAGACATATAAATGCCGGAAATACTCCGGCTTCCCAAATGGGTCAATGGTTCCCGCACCAAACAGTTTGGTCATCAAAACATTAAATATCCCGGTATCCGGCGTCATTAAGATTTTCATGATTCCAACCAAAACAACGATTGAGATAAAGTTTGGTGCATAGGTAATCATTTGAACTGATTTTTTAAAGAGCCCTGTACGGATGTTATTAAAAATCAAGGCCAATACAACAGGCAGCGGAAGTGTGGCCGCCAAATAATATAAACTGAGGGCCAACGTGTTCCACAAGGTCGACCAAAAGTTATAGCCGGAAAAGAACCGCTGAAAATTTTCCATTCCAACCCATGGGCTTCCTGAAACCCCGGCCGCCATATTGTAATCTTGAAATGCCATCAGTACACCATACATCGGTGCATACATAAAAACGGCAATGTAAACCAGCGCGGGTATTAAAAATATGTATAATTCATAATTTCTTAATACAGCACGCCATTTTGATTTTCGTACTATTACGGGCGCCGCCACTTGTACCATCTTGCCCGCAGTACTTGCCTGTGCTTTCATGAACGTTTTCCTCCCCTTTACCGTGGTTTTGTTTACACTTATTATTATAATAGCCTTGCTGCTCATTTTCAATTTACGAATTTTATTTTTGGCTGACAAATTTTAATTTTCTCGAATTTTACGCATTATTATAGCCTTTTAAAAATTTACTTTTTTTAATCAAAAAATTGACCATTTTTATTCTTGCATCCCCGCGAACCCTTGAAATTCCCCTATTTTACGCGTTTTTCAAATCATTTCCAAACATCATTTCCCGATTTGAAATTGCAAAAAAATTATTTTTATGATATAATGGATTTTATCCTGA
>CALLNG010000057.1 GCA_938005345.1 uncultured Clostridia bacterium | reverse complement strand
CAAGGGCGAAATTTATTACGATGGCTACCTAGCTGATTAGTATTGACGATGTATCGGCACAGCAGTAAGAAATTACGTTTTCCGATAAGACCATTGACCACTGGACGAGCGGGCATGTAAGAGATGCGGAAGATTTGGGATTAATTAATGGAACGGGCGGAGGTCTTTTTTCCGAAAGAACCAATTAGCATAAGCGAAGCTGTGAAAAGCATGATATATTTCAGATTTTGAAATGCCTGTGCAGCAAATGGACAGCTGTTCCCAGGGTTAGGTTGTGTTAGCAGGAAATTTGGGATAATAAAGAAATCGATACTGAAAATGGGGTATCTCAAACGATATGACAAATAGGCCGGACGGCGTAAAGGGAGTATCAAACGATGAGCTTTTTATACTTGTGTATGGAGAAAAATGGAAACGGGCATTACCTAATATACAAATCATAACGCGGTTCTGGACATATTGCGCGTGGTTATGGTATGTGACAGTACAGAGCAATTACAGAGGGACTTGACTGTGGAGCTTGCAGTAGAACTTGGTATTAATACTATGCTGGTGTCAGGGGCACAGAAGTTGACAGTGGAGTTGCGCAGCTTATCCTTGGTGTGATTATAGAGGCCAAATTGATACGGACAGCTTGGAAAGTGCATCAATCATTTGTGGTTTATTTGAAGAGCTGGGCTTTTGCCCTGCTGCAATCGGCATCAAACCCGGATAAACTGTAGCAATATACTTACCTAGTATAACGAATATTATGGATTTGCAATGGAGGAAGAAAGCGGTTACGTGAAAATTACACAAACGGCAAACCGCAATGTTGTCTATCAGATGTTGGCAAGAAAGGAGACTTGGCGAGCAAGGAGGCGGCATTGAATTCTTTTTGTAAAGCAGAATTAATGGATATATCAATGACATTGCCGCACTGGGAATGCTCCTGGAAGTACTGCATGCCAATGCATTAGAATTAGGACGCTTGATTTTATCGCCTTTGATACGCTGTCCACTGATACGCAGCGCGAAAATTTGATTAACAGGCTAATGAATTTCACGTTGATATACAAAAAACAGGCGCGGCACAATTTAATGTGGTGGTATCACAGCATCGCCCTCTGGTGGAGCGCCGCCGCCCA
>CALLNG010000056.1 GCA_938005345.1 uncultured Clostridia bacterium | reverse complement strand
TAAGCAGTCTTATTATGTAACAGCTTTTACTTGACTTATTATATCATAAAATTTCTGAGTAGTCAACATGAATACTAAATTTTTATGGAAAAGATAGAGCGGACGCGTTCATGGTACAAAAATGGTTTCAAACTTTGAAAATGTTAGAACGATGTTTTATATAAGGTTCGTTATTCTCAAAACAAAATAATTGTGTTATACTGGTATGTCAGGAGGTGTGAAAGCCGGTGGAACTTAGAGTTTTAAACTATTTTCTAACCGTGGCACGAGAAGAAAATATCACAAAAGCCGCAAATTTGCTGCATGTTACACAGCCTACGATTTCAAGACAGCTCATGCAATTGGAAGAAGAATTAGGTGTTTCATTGTTTATAAGAAGTAATCATAATATTGTTCTTACTGAGGATGGCATGATTTTAAAACGTCGGGCACAGGAAATACTCGCCCTTGCAGACAAGACCAAACAAGATTTTTTGCAAAAAGACGATATATTGAGCGGCAATATTGCAATTGGCAGCGGAGAATTTCAGTCTACGCGCATTTTATCTGATATCTTGTTTTCATTTCATAAGAAATACCCCCTTGTCCAATATTCTATTTATAGCGGTAATGCAGATAATATTAAGGAACGGATTGAACGTGGATTATTGGATATTGGCTTAATGATGGAACCAATTGATATGAGAAAATATAACTTTATTCCGATGCCGGGAAAAGAGTGCTGGGGAATTTGGTGCCGGGAAGATTCCGAGCTGGCAGAGAAAAAATTGATCCAGCCGCAGGATTTACTACATGTGCCGCTGGTCACAACGGTCAATGAATTGCAGAGAAGTATGATTGGTCAATGGTTTGGTGAATATAGCAATGATATCCATATTGTAGCAACGGGAAATTTATTATATAATGAAGTGGTATTGGCACAAAGCGGGATCGGAGTTGTAATTGGCATTAAACTAAACTATACCTATGAGGGGTTGCGTTTTATTCCGCTTGCGCCGCGGCTTGAAATCGGTACAGCATTGGCCTGGAAAAAAGAGCAGATTTTTGTTCCGGCAACGGATGCGTTTATTAAACATGCGGTATTATTCATAAAAGGCATTTCTCATAATAAATTATAAGTATTGGACAATTTGCGATAGCCTGAGATATAATATAGGTGTTCCTGGATAGGAATACCTATTTTTTATGGTAAAGAGGTGAGCGTATGACAATCCAAGAAGCAAGTGAGAAATATAATTTGCCCATTTCCATTTTGAAAGAATATGAACGCTGGGGACTATGCAGTGAAGTAAAAAAGGTAATGGGTGCATGGCAATATGACGCGCGTGATTTGGAGCGGCTTAGCATGATTATGACGTTACATGATATTGGTTTTGACAATCAGCAAATTGAGGCGTATATGCGGCTTTATTTAAAAGGCGAAGCAACGGAAAAAGAGCGTTTGGACATGTTGAATAAGCAACGGCGGTATGCATTAGACGAGATTCATTTTAAAGAAAAGCAGATAGACCGATTAGACTATCTGCGCTATAAAATACAAGAATCAAAACATTAAGAGGTGAAAGAAGTATGATTATGAAAAAAACAATATCGCTAATTTTATCAATTTTTATGGTGTTTGGCTTTACGCTGACAGGCTGGGCGGCTCAAGAGGATGCTGCAGCGGAGAAGACCGGAAAGAAAATCGTTTTACAAATCGATAATCCGATGATGGCGGTCGATGGAATAGAAAAAGAAATTGACCCCGGCAGAGGCACGGTGCCGATTATCACAAACAACAGAACACTTGTCCCGGTACGGGCCATTGTTGAAGAATTAGGTGGTAGCGTTACGTGGGAAGAAAGTACGCAAACTGCAACGTTGACGTATAACACAGACAAGATTCAGTTGACGATTGACAGTACCACAGCGTACCTAAATGATGAGGTATATATCCTTGACGTAGCGCCCGTGTCTATTCATGACCGGACTATGATCCCGATTCGCTTTATCGCAGAGAGCTTTCATTTTTCAGTAGATTGGAATGAGGAGCAACAGATGATTACCATTACAAACAATACACAGGCAGAGACACCTTTTGCTACACCCACACCGGAAGAACCAGACAATACAAATCATGCAAATGCCCTTGTTGTATATTTTTCTGCTACAGGCAATACGAGAGCATTAGCGGAAAAAATAGCAGCAGCTGCAGAAAGTGAATTATATGAAATTATTCCGACAGAGCCCTATACCAGTGCCGATTTAAATTATAATACTGACAGTAGCCGGGCAAATCAAGAACTTAATACGGATGCAAGGCCAGAAATTGAAACGCTGGACATAGAGATTGCGGCATATGACGTAATTATGTTAGGCTATCCGATTTGGTGGGGACAGTGTCCGCCTCCGGTACGCACATTCCTGGATACCTATGATTTATCTGAAAAAACAATTATGCCGTTTTGCACCAGTGGTTCCAGCGGAATCAGCGGCAGCTTGCAAAAGATAAGAGAATTAAGTCCCAATAGTACGGTGACAGAAGGGTTCCGTGGGACAAGCGCCACCACTGAAGAACAAATTAACGAATGGTTTTCTGAGAATGGATTTACTCCCCAAAAAGCAAATCCAACCGAAACGGCGGAAGGTAATACGCTATATATACAAGTGGGAGACACCACTTTAACGGCGGCCCTGATTGAAAATTCTTCTACGGCGGCATTAAAGGAGCTGCTCGCAGAAGGGCCACTTACAGTGGAAATGAGCGATTATGGCAATTTTGAAAAGGTAGGGAGCCTCGGTACATCCCTGCCAAGAAATGACGAACAAATCACCACTGAACCGGGAGACTTGATTTTATATCAGGGAAATTCCTTTGTGATTTACTATGATACCAATTCTTGGAGCTTTACGCGGCTTGGAAAAATCAACGATATCACGCGGAACGAATTAAAAGAAATTCTTGGTAACGGCGATGTTAACGTTACACTGTCAATGGAACCGTAAATACTAAAAAGGTATAAAATATAAAGGAGGAATAACAATGGTAAAACAGACAGCAGGCAGAGATGGATTGGGAGATTTTGCACCAAAATTTGCAGAGCTGAACGATGATGTTCTCTTTGGGGAGGTTTGGTCAAGAGAGGAAAAATTGTCTTTAAAAATGAGGTCAATTCTTACAATTAGCGCACTTGTCAGCAAAGGGCTGATTGACAGTTCTTTTCAATATCATTTGGTAACGGCGAAAAAAAACGGCGTCACCAAAACGGAGATAGCGGAAATTTTGACACATCTTGCTTTTTATGCAGGATGGCCCAACGCATGGGCTGCGTTTCGTGTTGCAAAAGAGGTTTATACAGAGAAGGAAGATGCTGACGAACAACATGGAGGGATGTTTGGGTTGGGAGAGCCAAACAGCGCCTTCGCACAGTATTTTACTGGAAACAGCTACTTAAAGCCCCTGACAAATCCCAAGGAAACAGTGTTTATTGCAAACGTGACATTTGAACCGGGCTGCCGCAATAACTGGCATATTCATCATGCGGCTAAGGGAGGTGGACAGCTGTTGCTATGCGTTGACGGAGAAGGTTGGTATCAAGAAGAGGGAAGGCCGGCGCAAAGTCTTAAAGCAGGGGATGTTGTGACGATTCCAGCAGAAGTAAAACATTGGCACGGAGCAAAAGCAAATTCATGGTTTAGCCATTTGGCGGTCGAGTGTCCTGGAGAAAATACCTCCAATGAGTGGTTGGAGCCAGTAACGGATACACAATATCGTAATTTAGCATAAGTGGAAAAAATAAATAAACCAAAGGATAACGCATATGGCCGTTTTGCGTTATCCTTTACGTGCATAAAAGAAATTTGCGGGCCGTTTTACCTGCTCTTGTATAGAGGATGGTACCGCGCATATGATGCGTTTACCTAAATAGTTTGAAAACAAAATGGAGAAGGAGGCTTAGCAATGACACAAATATCCAACTTAAAGAAAATAATTGTATTTACGGTTGCGATCGCTGTAATCTGTGTAGCGTTCGCGGGCGTAACAATCTGGAACGCACATAATAAAGCTGTGCTTGCTGTAAACGAACAAACCGTAATTACCTTACAGATTGGTAATCCGCAAATGACGGTGGATGGCACGGTGCAGTCAATTGATAACGAAGGCACAGTGCCTGTGGTTATAAATAACAGGACACTTATTCCAGTAAGGGCGTTAATAGAAGCTGTAGGTGGAAGGGTTGAATGGAATCAGGAAACACAGGAGACAACACTACAATATAAAGAAAATACTATACGCTTAACAATTGGCAGCACCACGGCATATCTCAATGATCAAGCACAAACGCTTGATGTTACACCTTGTATAATCAATGACAGAACAATGCTACCCATTCGATTTATAGCGGAAAGTTTTCTTTTTGAGGTAGGATGGACGCAGGAAACAGAAACGGTTTCCATTACAGTCCCAGCAGATAGTGTGTCCATTCCGGAGATAACACCGGCAGTGTCAGGGACAGGGCCTGCGTCAACAGTGTATATGACATCGGAAATTTCTTCCGAGGCATTGATGGAAATTTATGATCAGCTTGGATTCACTCCGCAAGGGAATGTAGCAGTCAAACTTTCTACCGGAGAAGCAGGAAATACCAATTATTTGGCCCCTGATTTAATTAAAGAGTTGGTACAGTCCGTTGATGGAACCATTGTGGAATGCAACACTGCATACGGTGGAAGCCGTGCAAGTACGGCCGTGCATATGCAGACAGCTGAGGATCATGGCTTTACGGCGATTGCTGATGTTGACATTATGGACGCTGAGGGAACCCTGCGGCTTCCCGTATCAGAAAATGCGGA
>CALLNG010000055.1 GCA_938005345.1 uncultured Clostridia bacterium | reverse complement strand
TTAGAAATGCACGGGTTTGTTAACCGAATTCCTTTTGTAGGCTATCAGCCCTACCATCCGGACTGCCTAACGGATCAACCGCAGTGGCAGAAGGCCATGCTGGAGCGTGCAGTACGTATGGTAGAACGGGATAAAAACCACCCGTCTGTTATCATGTGGTCCTTGGGAAATGAGAGTGGCTATGGGAAAAATTTTGATGCAATGGGCGAATGGGTGAAACAACGTGACCCATCGCGGTTGTTGCACTATGAACGTATGGACGACATTGAAAATCCACTATACGATGTGTATAGCCGTATGTACGCACCGCTTGAAAAGATGCAAGAATATATTGACAATGGCTATCAAAAACCGTATTTTCTCTGTGAATATTCTCATGCAATGGGGAATGGGCCTGGTGATGTATGGGATTATTGGGAGTTAATTCACCAGTATCCGCAGATGATAGGCGGCTGTATTTGGGAATGGGCGGATCATGCAGTACTGCGGCAAGATAGTCAAGGGCAACCTGTCTATTGTTATGGCGGTGATTTTACCGAAGAACTGAACGATGGGAATTTTTGCTGTGATGGCATGGTATTTGCAGATAGAAGTACAAAGGCCGGCACTTATGAAATAAAAAAAGCCTATGAGTATGCCAAAGTGCAGTGGGACGGTGTAAAGCTGTTGGTAAAAAATCTGCATGATTTTATTTCACTGGAATGCTATGAACTGCGCTGGAGCGTGGATTGTGACGGAACGTGTTTGCAAAGCGGAAGCACGGTTGTTGACGTTGCGCCACACCAGACGTTAGAGGTTCCTCTAGAACTGGAATTGCCGGATAGCTGCAAATTTGGCTGTTACTTGAATCTTTCTTTTGTTTTGCGCGAGGCAACGGCTTGGGCAGATAAAGGATTTGAAATGACGTTTTCCCAGCATGAACTAGCAGTACCAAAAGAGGAAATACGCCGGGATGCCTCCCGTCCGCCGGTTGCGGTAGTGGATGGCGGCGAGCGGCTTTATTTGAAAGGGGAAACCTTCTCCTATATTTTCAACTGCCATTATGGCAATTTTGAGAGCATTGTGCGGGACGATAAAGAAAAGTTAAGCGGCCTGGCATCTTTGAGTGTATGGCGTGC
>CALLNG010000054.1 GCA_938005345.1 uncultured Clostridia bacterium | reverse complement strand
CGGTGTCAATCACCGGCTCCGCAGGATCAGCGAAATAGCAGAAAAGCTAAAAGTGTAGGAGGAATCATCATGAAAAAGTACAATGTAGCAGTGGTTGGCGCAACCGGTATGGTTGGGAGAACGTTTCTAAAAGTTTTGGAAGAAAAAAAATTGCCGGTAGAACAGTATTATTTAATGGCGTCTGCACGCAGCGCAGGTAAAAAGATGGAGTTTATGGGAAAAGAATATGAAATTGAGGAACTGAACGAACATTCTTTTGATAAGCCCATTGACATTGCGCTCTTTTCTGCCGGCGGATCAACCAGCGAAAAATTTGCACCCATCGCCGCAGCACATGGCTGTATGGTAATTGACAATTCCAGCGCATGGAGAATGGATCCCGATGTGCCGCTGGTAGTGCCAGAAGTAAATAGTTATGACTTGGAGTGGGCAACCAAGAAAAACATCATTGCTAATCCAAACTGCTCTACCATTCAAGCTATGGTGGCCATGAAACCGCTGGATGACCAATATACCATTAAACGTGTAGTGTATTCCACCTATCAAGCAGTTTCTGGTGCAGGACTGGGAGGCTGGATGGATTTAGAAAATGGCTTGAAAGGTGAAAAACCGAAAAAATTCCCTAATCCTATAGCTAACAACTGTTTGCCGCATATTGATGTATTTACAGAAAATGGATATACTAAAGAAGAAATTAAAATGATCAACGAAACTAGAAAAATATTAGGTAAACCGGAAATGCGTATTACAGCGACAACAGTCCGTGTTCCGGTATTCAACAGCCATAGTGAATCCATTAATTTGGAGTTTGAAAAACCGTTTGATTTGGAAGAATTAAAACAGGTGTTAGCGAAAGCGCCTGGCGTAATTGTACAGGATGATCCCTCTCATGATGTTTATCCAATGGCAGTGAATGCAACTGGACACGACGAAGTGTTTGTTGGCAGAATTCGCCGGGACGACAGTGTAGAAAGCGGCGTTAATCTTTGGGTTGTGGCAGATAACATCCGAAAAGGAGCGGCTTCTAATGCTGTTCAAATCGCTCAAAAATTGATTGAAATGTGGGAAAAATAAGTATTCCCAAAAGGAGCGTGTAAATAATGAAGAAAACGATTTTTGAAGGAAGCGGCGTTGCGATTGTGACGCCATATACGGCAACAGGCGTTGATTATGAAATGCTGGGGAAATTAATTGAATTTCAAATTGCCGGAGGTACAGATGCGCTGATTATTTGCGGTACCACAGGAGAAGCGTCCACAATGCCGGATGAAGAACATTTAGAGGTAATTGGATATGCTGTAGAAAAGGTTGCAGGACGTATTCCGGTTATTGCAGGTACGGGAAGTAATGATACGCATCATGGAATTCAGCTATCCAAACAGGCTCAACAGCGTGGGGCAGATGCCCTGTTGCTGGTAACGCCGTATTACAACAAGGCATCCCAAAAAGGACTGTATGAACATTTTGCTAGTACAGCAAAGAGTGTCGATATCCCGGTTGTTTTATATAATGTTCCAAGCCGGACTGGTGTGACCATTGCGCTGGATACATACCGGAAATTGGCAGATATAGACAATATTGTGGCGGTGAAAGAAGCCAGCGGGAATTTGGCCTATGCTATGAAGATAAGGGCGGCCTGTGGTGATAAACTGGATTTATATTCGGGGAACGATGATGTAATTGTCCCAATGCTGTCCATAGGCGGAAAAGGTGTGATTTCCGTGTTGGCAAATATTTTGCCGCGTGAAACACATGATATATGTGAACGCTTTTTCCAAGGAGATGTACAGGGAAGTTTGGCATTACAATTAAAATATATGAAATTAATTGAGGCGCTGTTTTCTGAAGTCAATCCTATTCCAGTTAAGGCTGCATTAAAATATATGGGATACGATTGTGGGAAATACCGTTTGCCATTATGTGAAATGGAAGAACAACATGCAGAATTGCTAAAAAAAGCAATGCTAGATGCAGGAATGACACTCGCGTAAAAAAGGTGTGTGAGAGACAAATGATAAATATGATATTAAGTGGTTGTAATGGGAATACATATGGTATTACAAGTGGAACATATGAA
>CALLNG010000053.1 GCA_938005345.1 uncultured Clostridia bacterium | reverse complement strand
GGGTGGCTCTAAAGCGTGTGCGTATGGATGTCTGGGATTGGGATGCTGTGTTCAGGCATGCGACTATCAGGCAATATCCATTGTTAATGGCGTAGCGCAGGTGGATGAGTCAAAATGTTATGGATGTGGGCAGTGTGCTGTAGCTTGTCCACGGCATTTGATTGAAATCATACCGGTTAAAAAAAAGTATTATGTGGCCTGTACCAATCAAGACAAGGGTGCTTTTATGAAAGATGCCTGTAGCGTAGGTTGCATTGGCTGTAAACTATGTGAACGGGTTTGCGAAAACGATGCCATAACGGTGGAAAACAACCTTGCGAAAATAGATTATGAGAAATGCACCGTCTGTGGAAAGTGTGCAGAAAAATGTCCCAAACAGGTGATTCGCCTGCTGGAGGAAACTGCTTGATTTCACTTAGAACGGAAAAGCCGCTGGGAAAAATCTCGCGGCTTTTCTTCATTGTTTCAGCCGGGATGTGTGACTCCGATATTATGGGGATGAAAGCACGGCTTTGGTAATTTATTTGTTAGTTTAAAAGGATAAAGTAATCTAAAGGACAACTGACATATTCAAATGTATCGTTTGATTTTAACATGGGAAAACTGGTGGAAAGGGGTTATCCATTAAAGATATAACGTGTATATACAGGGAGAAAGAAACGATGGCAATTAATAAGGTTATGTTAGCGGCGCTCAAAGCGCTGTCCTATGCAGAACGGGATGTGAAAAAGAATTATAAATTGGATCGTATCATGAAAAATGTGACCCACCCGGCGCTTACTCCGCTCTATAAGATGTGGGACCATAAGGTGATGAGTGATGGATGGGAAATTCCTATTCGGATTTTTCAGCCGGAGCAAGAGCGGGCAAAAGAAATATTGTTGTTTTTTCATGGTGGCGGGTGGGTGTCAGGAAATATTGACAGTTATTCCAAAACGTGCAAAGACCTGGCCAATGAAACCGGACGGCATGTGGTGTCGGTGGACTACCGACTTGCGCCGGAACATCCATTTCCGTGCGCCGTGGAAGATTGTTATAGTGCAGCGCGGGAACTGTTTAGTAATGCAATGAATTTTGGCGAGGGAATGGAGGACGTGATCCTTATCGGCGACAGTGCAGGGGGAAATCTTGCCGCAGTGGTTAGCCTGTTGGCAAAAGAACGTAAGGAGTTTACAGTAAAACGCCAAATTTTGATTTATCCCTCTACGTATAATGACCACACGGAACAGTCACCGTTTGCTTCTATACGTGAAAATGGGACAGATTATTTATTGACGAGCAAACGAATTTGCGATTATATTGCCTTATACATTCAAAATGAGGAGGATTTGAAAAGTCCGTATTTTGCCCCGCTGCTGGCGGAAGATTTATCCGGACAGCCCAAAACGCTGCTGATTACGGCGGAATATGATCCGCTGCGCGATGAGGGAGAGGCTTACGGAGAAAAATTGAAAGAGTTTGGATGCGAAGTGGAAATGGTCCGGTTTCCAGATGCACTGCATGGTTTTTTTACACTGCCCATGCGCTTTGAACCAGTTCGCCAGTGTCAACGGTTGATTACGGAATTTTTAGACAATTAAAGTTGTGGTAAAACAGCAGGACGGAACTATGTTTCCTGGGCGAACGTCATTGCAAAAAATTATTTTGGAACGGCTAAAAAGTAAAGAAATAGGTGAGGAGGCGTTACTGTGAAGACAACCCAAAAACTGATTTATGATAATCCACTGGCCTGTGAAGCGGATATAAAAGGGTTCCAATTAGAAGGACAGACGGATATCTCGTTTGAAAACGGACGGATGCGGCTATCCTCCTCTTTGCCGCCTGAACTAGAGCAAAGGGCAAATTATGTATTGTGGTGTCCGGAGAATTTTCCTGACAGGATTCGGATAGAGTGGGATTTTTATCCGCTGTCGGATAGAGGGCTTTGTATGATGTTTTTTGCTGCGCAGGGGCAAAAAGGAGAAGACCTCTTTTCACCGGTATTGGCTCGGCGGACAGGGGAGTACCAACAATATTTTGGTGGGGATATTAATACGATGCACCTCGCTTACTACCGCCGGCGCTATCCATCGGAACGCGCGTTTCGGGTATGCAATTTGCGCAAAAGCTATGGCTCACACCTGGTGGCACAGGCGGGTGACCCATTGCCGCCGTTGGAAGATGCAGATTCGCCCTACCATATGCAGATTGTGAAGGATACGAGACATATATCCTTTGTGATAAACGGACTGTTGGTATTGCAGTATGAAGACA
>CALLNG010000052.1 GCA_938005345.1 uncultured Clostridia bacterium | reverse complement strand
GATTTCTAATTTTTTAACCTTTTTACCACAAACCACAGGATTTGCGGGGCAGATTGTATTTTCACTCATAAATGGGATTGTAGCAGCTATCCCCTCTATTACACAATCTGCGAATCAGATCCTCCTTGCATTGATAAATGGGTTGATTGTATCGCTTCCAATGCTTGCAGACGCTGCATTGCAACTCATTTTGGCTCTAGCTAATGGAATAGGGCAAGCGTTACCGCAGCTAATACCCAAAATTACAGAAATGGTTGCAGCCATTGTCCAGACATTAGTTAACAATATCCCCATGATAGTCGAAGCCGCACTGCAACTTATTTTAGGGTTCGCGGACGGCCTGCTTGCGGCTATCCCTGTTTTAATAGAAGCATTGCCCGAAATCATTACAAGCCTTGTAGATGGGTTACTTGACGCCGTTCCACAGCTGATAGAAGCTGGGATAGAACTTTTGACCTCGCTTGTGAAGGATATTCCAACCATTATCTCAACGATTATTGCGGTGATACCGGAAATTATCAGCGGCATTATGAATTCTATTATTGATAACATACCGCAAATTGTGCAAGCTGGCGTTGACCTACTGACTTCATTAATTGATGACCTTCCAACCATTATCTCAACAATTATAACGGTAGGGCCTACTATTATTTTATCTCTTATCAGCGCACTTGCTGAAAATATCCCTAAACTGGTAGAGATGGGCATTACACTGTTTACTTCTCTTATAAAAAATATGCCTGCCATCATAAAAGGAATTTTGGTTGCCATTCCACAAATTATTGACAGTATCGTATCTTCTATAAAATCATTGTTGTGGAAAATCATTGATGTTGGCGGCGATATCGTGAAAGGAATCTGGGAAGGTATTACCAAATCATGGAATTGGTTGGTTGGAAAAATCAGAGAATGGTGCAACAACATTCTTGACGCTATTAAAGCAGTATTTGGAATTAATTCTCCTTCTAAAGTCATGCGTGACGAAGTCGGCAAGATGATAACGAAAGGTATTGCGGTTGGGATTGACGATGGCAAGACGGAAGTCCAAAAGGCCATGGATGAGATGAATGCAGAGCTTTTGGACAGTGAAAAACGCTACAACGAGGAAAGCGAACGCTTAAAAGAAAGCAAAAATGAAACCGACAAGGCGTATCTGGAAGAATTGAAGGCTATTGCCGAAAAAGAACGCAAAATCTATGACGCACTGCAAAAAGATATCGAAAATGACAAAAACGAGATTGTAAGCCATTTTCAAGATATGGCAGACAGCGCATTTGATTCGATAGAGGAAATCGAAAGTGCGCAGGAAAGCCTAGCAAGCAAGCTGAAAGAGACGGGCAATGCAACGTATGAAACCGTTACAACGGTGATTGGCGATGACGAAACGTCCTATACCCGGCTGGCGGATATGAGCGCGGACAATAGCCTATTGGAGCAATACAATCACGCGCTGGATGAACTATTCCAAAAACGCGGCGAATTACCGGAGGATGTGATTCAATCCTTGGCGGAAATGAGCGCAGAAGAAGGACTGGCGTATGCAAACGCCTTGCTTTCTGCTTCTGACGCGGAATATAGCAAGTATATCCAGGATTTACAGGAAAAGCAGCGGTTGGCGGAAGAAATCGGGAAAAAGGTATACGCTAGCCAAACGGACGAACTAATGGCGGAGTTTGAAAAAGAATGGGGCAAGGTGCCGGAGGATTTCTTTGCAATCGGAGAAGACAGTGCAGAGCAGTATGGCGAAGGGTTTATGGCGCAGTTAAAGAACGTGTTTGAACGGGTGAGAACGGAAATTGCAAATAGCATGTCCGGCCTACAGCCCAATATGCAGTTTGCCACAGCAGCAGTAGGCACAGGTACATCCAATACGTATACAGATAACCGTTCCACTGTTATTTATGCCAACAACACATCCCCACACGCTATTATCGAGGCACAAAAACAAAACGAGATTTACCAGCAACATACTAAAAAATGGGAGTGATGAAAAGTGACAAGATTGCGTTACGTGTCGGCTGGCGGAATCATAGACATGGGCGGCGGTGATTCGCCATCCCTCAACCTGACACAGCTTAGCGGGTTTGGGCTTCCGCCGAAACTCTATGAAACGGTGGAGTTTGCCACAGAAAACGGCGTGACAACCATCGGCAAGAAGGACGGCGCACGGACCATGACCATCAGCGGGGATTTGATGGGCGGCCAAAATGAGATTATGAAAATGCTGCAAGCCTTTTATTATGACGGCGAACTATTTTGCGACTTTGGCAGAATCAAGCGGAAAATCTCCTGCAAATGTATCAATTTGGACGATATCGAACGCCATAACAACTGTGGTATCAATGGTTTTACGGTGCAGTTTCAGGCGGATTACCCTTATTTTACAGACTACCATACGACCAGCCACGCAATTGTGGGATACCGCAACCTTGTAACAGATACCTTTACGCTCCCATGTGTATTTACAGAAACGGTGCGGGAGGGAGAGGTACATAATTCTGGGGACCTAATTGCCTATCCGGTCATTACCATCACCTCTTCTGCTGAACCGGAGGAAGAGGATACCACGCTTAGCCTAGTCAACGAAACAACCGGAGCATTTATCAAGGTTCAGCATGTTTTGCAGAAAGATGAGGTTATCACAATGGACCTGAACGAGCGCAGTGTGATAAGCAGCATTTCCGGGAATTTGTCCAGCAAGGTTACAGATGATACGGTACTTTCCGGCTTCTATTTTGACGTAGGAACAAACAAAATCAAGTTTGATACAACGGATCTATCGCAGCCCATTTCAGCTATGGCAACGTATAGCAAGTTGTATCTAATGGCGGTGAGGTGATTGCATGGACATCGTTTTAGAAACACTGGATTTTTCCGATAAATTCATTCTGCCTGCATCCTCAAAAAAAGTTGGCTATGTGAGCATGAATGCGGAAATCCAGTTCTGTGACAATGGGAGCTTTGAATTGGTGTTTATTAATCCAGAGATGGAGCAGTTTGTAAAAGCCCATCCTGAGGGAATGCTTGTGTTGTGGGGAAAATTTCAAGGGTACATGACGGACTTCCAATTTACAAAAAATGAAAAGCGGATTTTTGGCAGCCACCTGAACGCCATGTTACATAAAGCGGTATTCCCACCACAAACCATCACGCAGGCAAGCGGAGACGTTAGAACCATCCTGTATAACCTGATAGGGCTGTATATCCCCTGGTTAAAAGCGGAACCGTCTACGGAATCATTTGGTACAGTAACCTATGAAACAGACACTTATAAGGCAGCCGACAGCTTTATACAAGAAATTTTAAGCAAAATGCAGCTAGGATTTACTGTGTATATGGAGGATAGAACCCTGTATTTTGGGATTCGGCGGCCCAAACAGAATCCGATTGTGCTAAGTGAAAACAACCGCAATATTACGGATTTTCAGGAGGATTTTTCCAATAAAACAGTTGCCTATGGAGGTTGGTATAAGAAAACCAAAGAGGATAGTGGAACAGAAGTTGACCCGCCCGTATGGACGTATATCTCTTCCGCTGATAAGGCTGGGATATTCAAACAAGATGTGGTATTGTCGGCAGAGTCCCCAACGGCGGCAGCGGATGAACTTGCGGGCTATGTGGCAGAACACACATTTGACTGTAAAACGCGCAACCTGGATTTTGGCACAGACTATGGCCTTGGCGATGTGTTACGGTTTCAAACCGGAAGCAGCATGGCACATAAGCAAGTTACGGGTATAAGCCTGTGGCTAGAGGGTTCCACATACCACGAGGAACCGACATTAAATAATTGGGAGGTATGACAATGGCAGATATGTTTATGAATGACCAGACGGTCACAGCAAACGACCTGAATAATATTGCCGTAGACCTAGGCGCAGCAGATTATTCCCATTTTCCAGAAACGCCGCCGCAAAGCGCGGTATCTGCGCTGAATCAAATTACGGCGGATTTGACAACGGCGGGAATTTTACAGATTGGCAATAAATGTGCAGTGGGTATTTCTGAAAATACAATTACCGTGCAAAGCGGCGTTTGTGTGTTTGACAGCGGCGCCAAAAAGCGCATTGAGGATACATTGACAATTGATTTTATGAGTGGGATAACGAATTATGTCTATTTTTTGAATGATGAACTGAATAACCAGATTCGTTTGATGAATGCACAATCTGAACCTGTGGCAGGAGATTTTGTCATGCTGGCGCAAATTTCATCGGACAAAGTTGTGACAGACCGCAGGCGGTTTTCTATTTCTAAAGTGGGCAGCGGCGTGAGCCTATGGACCGTGCTGGATAATATTTTTCCACAGCTAGATTCTAGGGTTTGGAAATCCTATGACACTGGCAATCCTAACTTTACCATCGTTATACCGCATGATGATAGATGGATATCCGCATATTCATGGATAGGATATCCGGGTTTTGTTGATTTGTCGGATGGAGAAGAACACGCTATTTCAACTTTCCCAGACAATAGCAGCCGCGGGACGCATTTTTATAAAAAGCAAGGTTCCATTTTACTAGCACGCCGTGGCAATGTAAATACAGATACGGCGCGTGGTGTTATTATATTTTAGAGGAGGTGTGCGAGTGCTAACCATAAAAGAAACAAAAACCGGAACAGACATTGAATATTCAAAAGGTGACACCTTTGAATTTACAGTTTCTTCTACTGATATTTTGCCGGATGGAACAAGCATCCGGTTTCAAATCAGCCAAAACGGGGACACGGATGACATTTTATTGGAAAAGACATATGCACTAAAGGACAACCGATTTTATATTACGTTAGACAACACAGACATCGCAAAATTGGACATCAATAATTTGTATCAGTACCGCTTAACGCTGTTTTCGATTGATAATTCTATCATGACAAATGTAAGCGGTAATTTGCTAGTGAAATGGGGTGCTTAACATGGCAGAAATTCATATTACTGTGCCGGAAAATCCAGATGTATTTATAACAAAACCCGGAGAGAATCAATATATCCATATAATTGACAATCTATTTTCTGATTCGGCGGTGGACGCACTTTCTGCCAATCAAGGCCGTATACTCAAGGACATGGTAAACGGCAAGGTGGACGAAGAGGCAGGCAAAGGCTTGTCCACAAACGATTACACAGACGCAG
>CALLNG010000051.1 GCA_938005345.1 uncultured Clostridia bacterium | reverse complement strand
TAGTTTACGCAATATGGGAACTGCCTCTTGAATTCCCTTTCCTGCCGCACCGCCATAGGCCCGGACCAATCCCCCCGTGCCAAGTAATGTACCGCCAAAATACCGCGTCACTACAACCGCTACATCCGTCAATCCCTGCTTGCGGATGCAGTCCAGCACCGGCATTCCCGCTGTACCGGATGGTTCTCCATCATCCGTGTAACGCTGTAACTGATTTTCCCGCAAAACATAAGCATAAACATTATGTGTCGCATTATAATGCTGCGATTTTACCTTTTGAATAAATGACAGTGCTTCTTGTTCATTCATAACCGGTCGGACTCTTGCAATAAAACGAGACTTTTTTTCAACCAATTCAGTCTCCGCTTCCTGCTGCACTGTTTTGTATGCGATTTCCTCCATCTTTCCTCATCCTATTTTTATATTATACTTGATATGCCTCATATTTATAGCTGAATCGTTTATCAATATCTGCCACAATAGAAATACCATATTCCTCATATTCTTCTGAAATCACTTTCCCATCCTGCCGTATAGCAGCACTCAAGCCACTCTTTTCATAAGGCAGCAAAACATGCATTCTCCGGTATTTAGAGGGCAAAAATGCAACCATGATTTTCAATAGTTCTTCCATTCCCATCCCTGTTTTTGCGGATATATAGACCTGGTTTCCCCTATTTTCTGCCACATGCTCCAATTTATCACACTGGTTATAAACAACCAACTGTGGCTTCTCACTGCAGCCTAACTGACTTAAGAGCTGTTCCGAAATGTCAAGTTGCGTTTTATATTCCGGGTCGCTGATATCTACGACATTCAAAAGTAAATCCGCATTAACTGCTTCTTCCAGCGTAGAATGGAATGCCTCTATCAAGTGATGCGGCAATTTACGAATGAATCCGACTGTATCAATTAATGTGACTTCCCGTTCATCCGGCAACGTCAAAGCCCGTGCTGTTGGATCCAGCGTTGCAAACAATTTATTTTCCGCCAAAATCCCCGCATTCGTTAAATAATTCATAATTGTAGATTTTCCTGCGTTGGTATAACCCACTAAAACAACAGTTTCTCGGTTTTCCTTTTTTCTTCTTTGGCGGTGTAACTGTCGCCGGGATGCCACTTCCCTAAGCTCCTCTTTCAAAAAATGAATACGGTGCCGAATATGCCGGCGGTCGCTTTCCAGTTTAGATTCTCCAGGGCCTCTCGTCCCAATTCCAGCCCCCAGTCTGGATAACTTCGTTCCACTTCCCATTAATCTTGGAAGCCGATATTGCAGCTGAGCAAGCTCCACTTGCAGTTTCCCCTCACGAGATATAGCCCGGGATGCAAAAATATCTAAAATAAGCATAGACCGGTCAATTACCCGTATATCGATCGCCTGCTCTATATTCCGTTGCTGCGTTCCTGTTAATTCGTCATCAAAAATAACCAATTCCGCTTCTAACGCTTGGCAAAGCTGGGACAGTTCTTCCAGTTTTCCTTCTCCAAGATAGGTGCTTTTTTCTGGTGTAGGCCGATTTTGCGTCATGACTCCAACCACTTGTGCTCCCGCACTTTTTGCCAGTTCTTCCAACTCCGCCATAGTCGCCTCTGACGTATATTCATTTCCACTCCTGCCTGTTACAACTCCAACCAAAACTGCTTTTTCGCCTGTCTCATGCCATGTGTTTTGCTCCATCATTTGTTCAAATTCCATCCTTATATTATGATTATTTCAGCATATACTTTATTATAGCATACCCAATTTATGATGTAAAGCATTCCATTTAGAAAATCTTTCTTTTTTTCCAGAATTGTTATTTTTTTATTTTTCTCTTGATTTTTATATTTTACTATGGTATAATATATAGCTGGACTGTGCTCTGATATTTACAGTACAGCCAGATTCATCTAAAACACACATTTTACAATTGTTCAAAGGGTGCCTATTTTGCCAGTAGGTCTTTGGTTAAGATGCGTAAAATGGAGGAACAACCGGAGGTGTAAAAAAATGGCAGTTATTTCAATGAAACAACTATTGGAAGCGGGTGTTCACTTCGGACACCAGACACGCAGATGGAACCCCAAAATGAAGGAATATATTTTTACCGAACGTAACGGTATCTATATTATTGACCTTCAAAAGACTGCAAAAAAAATCGAACAAGCCTATGCGTTTATTCGTGATATTGCAGCAGATGGACAGAAAGTTTTGTTTGTCGGAACAAAAAAACAAGCGCAGGATTCTATTCAGGAAGAAGCACAGCGTGTTGGTATGTATTATGTAAACAACCGTTGGTTAGGCGGTATGCTGACGAACTTTAACACCATCAAAAAAAGAATTGCCCGTTTGGAACAGCTGGGCCGCATGGAAGAAGATGGTACATTCGACCTTCTTCCCAAAAAGGAAGTCATTAAATTAAAAGCAGAACGTGACAAATTAGAAAAATTCCTGGGCGGTATCAAAGAAATGAAAACCTTGCCTGGTGCAATGTTTGTGGTGGATCCACGGAAGGAAAAAATTGCCATTGCAGAAGCGAAAAAGCTTGGCATTCCCGTGGTTGCAATTGTAGATACAAACTGTGACCCCGATGAAGTAGATTATGTCATTCCTGGAAATGATGACGCAATTCGCGCTGTAAAACTCGTAGCTTCCACCATTGCTGATGCAATTATGGAAGGCCGTCAAGGCAAAGACGCGGAAGCTGAGGAAGAAGCCGCAGAACAAGCAACAGAGGATAGCGCGGTAGAAGCGTAAGTGTTATTTTAGAAAATGCAGGCACGGGGGCGGTTTAGAATTAGAATCGCCCCGCCTTATGTTTTTTATTAATTTGCAAAAGATATCTTCAAGGAGGTAATGTCTCATGGCAAACTTTACGGCGGCAAATGTCAAAGAATTGAGAGAAAGAACCGGCTGCGGAATGATGGAT
>CALLNG010000050.1 GCA_938005345.1 uncultured Clostridia bacterium | reverse complement strand
ATCGCATTTCATACCTGCCTGCCAGCCCGTAAGGGAAACCACAGGATATCCCAACTGCTCAATAGCCATTGCCAGCAACGCGATAGAAATTTGTTCTCCCGTAGACAATAGCATATCCATCTCCCGCTTTGAGGGTTTGGAATTGATTTCCATTGCCTTTTCAATTAATTCATCTGTAGTATCCCCTTGTGCAGAAACAGCAACTACCACAGCATTTCCTTCTTTATAGGTGTCTACAATTCTGTTTGCAACCCGCATTACGCGCTCTTTGTCCGCTACAGAACTTCCACCAAATTTTTGTACAATTAACGCCACTTCAATTTCCTCCCCTATTTTAGTCTTGGCATCTTACCCGCATTATCTGCTGCACCTCTGGCACATCTGCAAGGCGGCGGTAAAACTCTTTTTCTTTCATTCTTTCTGTAATAAAAGCAGCTTCCCGCTCATCACCTGGCAAATGATAAAGAGAAATATCTCCGAATGCCATCTTTGCTTTTTCTGCCGCCGTATTATTCAGCCGCACATACATGGCACATTCGTTTTCCATCGTGCTTTCCAAAACGTCTTTCTCGCTTTTTTTCCAGATAATAGGATGGGTTACTTCCTCGTTGCGCGCACAATCAATTACGTCTGCCATAACTGCGCTTGCTGTAGGCAGTTTCCCTGCCCCACGTCCATAAAACATTACATCACCAATAGAATCTCCTTTTATCATAATGGCATTGAATACCCCATCTACACCTGCCAAGGAATGCTCCTGCGGAATGAGAACGGGGCTGACATAAGCCATAACTTTATCCCCCATCCGTTTGCTACAGCCAATCAGTTTAATGACATATCCCATTGACTCTGCCAATTTTACATCGTCCAGCGTAATTTTGGTGATACCTTCTGTTGGTATTTTCTCCGCATCTATTTGATAGCCAAATGACAAAGAAGATAAAATAGCGATTTTGCGGCAAGCGTCTTTTCCTTCTACATCCGCCGCAGGATTAGCCTCAGCATAACCTTTTTGTTGTGCATCTTTCAGTGCCTCCGCAAAGCTTTTTCCCTTTTTAATCATCTCCGTCAAGATATAGTTGGTTGTGCCATTGAGAATGCCTATGATTTCACTGATTTCATTTGCAGCCAAACACTGGTGCATTGGCCGTATGATGGGAATGCCTCCTCCCACACTCGCCTCAAACATATAATGCACGCCTTTTTCCTTGGCAATGGCCAGCAATTCTGCTCCACATGCTGCAACCAATTCCTTATTGGAGGTTACAACGCTTTTTCCGGCTTCCAATAGCTGTTTCGTAAATTCATATGCCGGATGCAGTCCTCCTATTACTTCTGCGACAATATCAATTTCCGGATCTTGTAGTATCACGTTGAAATCTTTCGTAAAAAGTGCCTCCGCCTCATGTCCCGGAAAATCTCTGATATCTAAAATACGTGCTAATTCTATCGGCTTTCCCGCTTTGCGGGCTATGCTATCATGGTTTTTCTTCATGATCTCATATACCCCGGAACCTACCGTTCCAAACCCCAAAATTGCGATCTTTGACATCCTTTGCTCCTCCTTTTATCCTCTTGCTATAATATCCACTTTTTTCACTCCAGGCACCAATTTCAACCTATCCAGCATATCCTGCAGACCCGCTGACAGATGCGGCGTTTCAATCGAAATAGTTAAATCCGCCACGCCGCCAACTGGTAAATTTTGGTTGATCGTTAAAATATTTACTTGCTCTTTTGCCAAAACCGTTAGGATCTCTGAGAGAACACCGGTTCTATCTGTCAAGATAAAAAACAACGTGACGACCTGTTCGTCCTTCATTTCATAAAATGGAAAAATATAATCTTTATATTTATAATATGCACTCCGGCTGATTCCCGCCTTCTCTGCCGCCTCGTGCACGGTCGCTACTTCTGCGCTGCTTAAATATTCCTTGGCTTTCAAAACACCGTGATATACTTTCGGCAGAATGGTCATATCTACCAGCATGAGCTGTTGTTTTTTTTTCATGGTTTGTACACCTGCCAAAAACAAAAGTCTCTATGACGTATATCTTACCATAAAGTGTATACAAAAGCAAGCGGCCCTTCGGAAAATTATCATTATGAATAAAAAACTGACCTTTTTTTCTTGCTTATTGGATAATATTATGATATGATAAAATGTGAAAGCAATGAAATGTAAAAAATTTACAGCCTTAGAAAGGATGAACCCCATGCAGGATTTTTTATTATCGGTTGTAGTGCCGATGTATTTTGAGGAAGCGGTCGTACAGGAATGTTATAAGCGGTTGACAAATGTTTTACATAATCACTACCAGTATGAACTAATTTTTGTCAATGACGGCAGTACTGACAAAACATTACCATTATTGGAGGAAATTG
>CALLNG010000049.1 GCA_938005345.1 uncultured Clostridia bacterium | reverse complement strand
AAAGTGAAGAGGAAGCGTATGAAATGGCGTACAAAATAGCCAAAGAAAAATGGAATCGGAGGATTGAGAATGATTGTAATAAATAAAATAATTGTAGATAGATTGCCAGAAGGGTGCGTAGATTGTCAATTATATAAAGACCAAAAGTGTTACGGACTCATTAGAGATGATTATGATGCAGAAACAGCATCGAATTATGATTATAGACGGAGTGATTGCCCTATGGAGGAAGAAAAAAGTGATATGATTAGGAGGGGTGAGAATGGGTGAGTACATTGATAGGGAAGCCGCTGTCGCGATTTCCAGCTATGCGGAGGACGAGCATCCATATAAGAAATTCGGCACACCGGAAACTTACAGCAAGTATAACGAGGGATGGAGCGATGCTTGCGATTATATCCGCGGCAAGATGGAAAGCACACCCGGCGCAGATGTAGCTCCTGTGAAGCATGGAATGTGGCTAAAAACAATAATGGATGATTACGAATGTTCTAACTGTTTATATCCAATGGACTATATTACGCCATTTTGTCCGAGGTGCGGCGCAAAAATGGACGGGAAAGAGGAAAGCGAATGATAATCATTCCTGTAAGATACAAATGGAAAAGGACATTCCAAGAGATACAAGAGTATTGCGTAGTTCGGCATGTGTTTGGAAAATGGTATCTCGTGAGAAAACTTTTAAAAGGCTCACCCCAAAAAGAGTATAGGAAATTCAAACATTTTATTTGGCGGTTTGTGTGGTACTTAGTGAATATTGAGGATTTTCCGAAGGAGGAAATAGTAAATGAGACCGATTGACGCTGATAAATTACTTGAATATGAAATAGTGCTGAATGAGAATATGGGACTGAAAATGGTAGCCAGTCAATTCATCACAGCCGCGCCAACTTTGGATGTAGCACCTGTGAAGCATGGGAAGTGGGTAGATGGGGTGGATTATTACGAACCTATCTTGATGGAACCGTATGAGATGGTGACACATTTAATTTGTTCAAATTGTAATGAAATATGGTTTAATCCCGAATGTCATCCAAACTACTGCCCCCACTGTGGAGCAAAAATGGATTTGTGAGGTGATGAATTATGGCAAGGTTGATTGATGCGGATAAAATTTTGGAAAAACTTCAAAGAATGATTGAATACTGTAAAAAAGATAAATATGTCAACGGATTAACCGCGTTGTTTCAAGTAGGAGACGCAATTATGGATTGTCCTACTGTAGACGCTGTGCCTGTGGTGAGGTGTAGAGATTGTGTATACTTTAACGCTAAAAATAGCTTAGAGACACAAGGTATTTGTATGTGCGGAGAAAAAGAAATGAATTATGGTGGCGAATTTTATCCATTTGCAGATGATTTTTGCAGCTATGGGGAAAGGAAGAAAGAATAGGAAGCGTGGTGCCGACTTTACATGTTCGGATAAATGTCCAGTAAGGCTAAGGCGGCCAGAGTTTGCCTGGAACATAAGCTGCAGTGGGCTAGGCCAAATACGGATGCAGATTTTAGGGCAATAACACCGCCGGGATTTACGAGAGCTTTTTTTGAAGCTAATAGATAGGAGGGGAAAGCAATGTATGAAGAACAGGAAGCAATAATCGCCAAATTAGAAGTGCAGTTGAAAGAGAAGGAACAGGAAAATGAAGAACTGCATGCGAAAATTAAGTTTTTGGAGGGACAGGTAGACGCATACCAGTATTGTATGAACTGCCGCAGATGAGATGAAAAGAGGGGGCTTGTAGGTGGCGCGGAAGCTAGAGAAACGGTTAAAGGGTTTTATATTGTGGGAATTAGAGCATTATCCAGAAAACAAGAAACAGCTGGAACAGTATAGAAACGACCTGATTGAATCAAAAGATTATACGATAGACGGGCAGCCGCGCGGCACGGATGTGGGAGACCCTACAAGCCGGAAAGTAGAGCGGTTAGAAAACAGCAGGTACATACGCCAGGCGGAGACAACGATAGAAGCGATAGAACGGGTATTAAAGAGGCTTCCGCCGGAAAAGGTAAAGGCAATCGACCTCATGTATTGGAAGGGGACACATACGGCGACGGGGGCAGGGATGGAGATTGGGGCACATGAGGTGACCGTTTATAGGTGGGTTAATAAAATAATATCTGATATAGCAAAAGAAATGGGATTTTTAAACTAAATGCAAAAAATATGCAAAAAATGAGGGGTAAAAATGTGTTAAAATGGTATTGTGGGAAATTGGAGATAGTCAAATGGACTCCCCCATAAGCCGCGCGCTTTCTCCTTTCAGCGCGGCGAGAATATTAAGCCCTAGCATTTTAATAGTGGGCATATAATAATTCAAAAGGCGGCTCTGTTATGGGGCCGCTTTTTATATAGTGCCGGACTCCATAATAGCCGGCGGGTGGGACGGCGGGTACAAAAAATGGTGGTGGTGATGAGTGAATGAGAGACAGCGGCGGTTTGCGGACAATTATCTAAAATACGGGCAGACAGTGCGGGCGGCATTGGAGGCGGGGTACAGTGAACATTATGCCAAGGGTAACGCTGCGCGTCTGTTACACAAACCGGAGATTCAGGAGTATATCAATCAGAAGAATGAGCAAATCCAAAGCAGAAAAATTGCGGACATGGAAGAAATCAACGAGTTTTGGACCAGCGTGATGCGAAATGAGGAATTTGACATAAAAGACAGAATCAAGGCAAGCGAGCTGCGGGCCAAGGTACAAGGGGCGTTTATAGATCGGCGGGAAATTTTGCAGACAGAGGAACTTACCGGCGTTCTCATGCTGCCAGAAATCAAGGAGGGATAGGGTGTGTATCAATCGGTATCGAACAAATCGGACAGCAACACCAGAGTGTTCAAAGAAGGATTTGATGGTCTGAATCGGGCGCCTGCTGCAGCAGAGCAGGAGCTGATTGACATGCAGAATCTTTCCAGCGACCACTATCCCTATTTGGGGCCGCGGGGACCACGGCAGGAAATAGGGACACAAAGCGACATCCGCTATTTCATTGCGCCGCAGCTGGTTCCGGGGGAAACCATTACGTCCTTTACGGGCGTGGCGGGGACGGATTTCTATTACAAGGGGACGAAGGTTTCCAAGGATTCCGGTGTGAGCATTGACGCGGACACCAAAAAATGTCTGATTGATTTCAATGGGTACATCCTTATTTTTCCAGACAAGCTGTATTACTGTTATACGGCGCAGGAGGAGCACACGCTAAAACACATTGAAAGCGGATACAACAATGCAAGCCTGTCCTTTTCCACTTCCGGCAGTAACAATGATAGTACGCTGGTCAACAAAGTGATCAAATCCGGCGGGTGGGAGGAATTCAAAGTCGGAGACAGTTTGACCATCGAATGTGGAATCGAGGCCAACAACACTTTGGCGGTGGACAGCAAATATGACGACGTTAGCGATAGCAAAATCATGTCCTGTGTGGTGGAGGCGGTGGACGGCAACAGCCTGCAAATCAAATGCGTGTCCCGGCTGGGTGTGAAACTGCCTGTCAAGTCGGGGTCTACGACGGGCAGCATTCGCAAGGCTATGCCGGATATTACCAGGGCCTGTGTGTGCAACAACCGTGTGTTCGGGGTGGACGAAGCGGGCGAAATGATTTATGCCAGCAAGCTTGCCGATTTTAAGAACTGGAATGTATTTGAAGGGTTATCCACGGACAGCTGGTATGCACAGGTTGGCACGGACGGGCGGTTTACCGGAATTGTGACATACAACCAGTCCGTTGTGGCGTTCAAAGACAACTATATCCACATGGTGTACGGGGACAAGCCGAGCAATTACCAGGTATCCAAACAGATTGCCAAAGGCTGCATTGATGGGGACAGCATTCAGGAGGTGGGCGGCAACCTTCTGTTTTTATCCTATGACGGGTTTTATGCCTTTTCCGGTCATGCGCCGGTGTTGGTGTCGCAAAAGGTCCATCAGAGGTATTCCAGCGCGGCAGCGGGCACGGATGGCAGCAAATACTATGTCAGCGCAACGGCGGGAGATGTCACAGAGTTTTTGGTATTGGACACGAAATACAACATTTGGCACAAGGAGGATGACCTAAAAGCCGGGTGGTTCGTCCGGTACAATGATGGTTTATATTTGGCAACAACGAACAAAATCGTCCGGCTGGACAGCGGAACGGAAGACGTGGCGTGGATGGCGGAGTCCATCCGTTTCCACGACGGGACCATGACAAAGCGCGGGGTGAACGACCTATACTTTCGGATGGTGCTGGAAGCGGGAAGCGAAGTGGAAATTTTCGCAAGATATGACGGCAAGCCGTGGGAGCGGTACGGGACCATTACGCCAAACGCAAACGGGCACACGGTGGTGCGCGTGCCAATTCGGTTTGCTTCAGCGGACGAATACCAATACAAGCTGGTGGGCCATGGCAGCGTTGTGGTGGAAGCGGTGGAACGGAAGCTATATGCCGGCGGAACCAATCAAAACGAATACTAAGGGGGAGTGCATATGCCACTACTAACAGTAGGGTATCCTATGGAAAAGTATAACACGGACGCGAACCTGTCCGAGGTGCGAAGTGTGTTGAACGAGACCATTGACCAGCTGCGGTATATTTTATGCAACCTGGATTCCGGCAATGTCATTGAAGCTGCAAGCGTGAAGGCGCAAAACATTGACGTGGGGCAGGCCAAGATTTTGGACGCGCAAATCGGCAGCCTGACAGCGGACAAGCTATATGCTGGCACGATAGATTCCGGCAAGGTGAGTATTTCAAACAAGTCAAACAGCCAGCGAATTGACATTACCGGGTCCTACATCCATTTCACGGAGGGCGGCACGGACAGGGCAGGGATTGGGTATCTGCCGGACGGCACGTTTGTGTTTTACATCAATGACCCGATGGGGCAGCAGACGCGCATTGGCCTGGACAGCAACGGGAACGCCTATGTGATGGGAACGATAGAAAGCAGCGTCATAAACGGCAGTTCCATTTATGCCAGCAAAATCGTGGGGGCAAGTGTGACAGATGTTGCGGATATAACAAAAGACAAGGTGTTTGCGGTGGTAGACCATGCGGGAATTGGTATCATGCAGGACGCTAATGGGAGCCGGCTTCAAAAAATCGGAATGACTGTGGATACGCAGGGAAATTCCATTTTAATTTTAGGAGCAGGAAATGGGTCAAATCCTATAACCTTTAATGGGGTGGCATACTCTGACGGAAGTTTTGTCATGGAAAAAAGTGAAAATACAACGACATTTTATACAAAAGGCGCTAATAATGGTAACATCATATTTTTTAATGATGGCGGTGCAGGAAGTGTCGTGGTAGACGGTGTATATGTCAAACAAAAAACAGAGGAATTGACACAAGCAGATGCGGATTTACAGCAGCAAATAAATGCACTGGAAAATCGAGTGGCGGCGCTGGAACGTGCTGGGGCATAAAATGGTTGACAAAATAGGCAAAAGGGTATATAATAAAGGCAGACAATAGGTATCCGTTACAAAGACGGCTGCTAAAAGATTAGTTATTAAGAAATAACCGCTATCTTTTGACAGGGAGGGCGGTTATTTCTTTATGGCAACAACAATGATTGCTACTAACAAAGTAAAAGCAATTATGTATTCCATACGCTCACCCCCTTTCTAAAGAGGGATGAAGCAACCGTCCTCATTTTACCTATGTCTGCCTGGTACCCATTATACCACATACAACAGAATAAAGCAAGCGTTTACCGAATTGGTAAGCGCTTTTTTCATGCCTAAAAAGGGGAGTGAGAGGATTGGACAATACCAGACTAAGCAAAATCAAGGCGGCATACGAGCAGTATGCGAGGCAGAAACGGGAGTTTGACAACACCATCATAGAAAATCACAAGTGGTTCCGTCAGCAGCAGCAAAACAACAGCAGCCAAAAAGAAAAGGGGCAGCCGGACGCGACGAGCGGGTATATTTTTTCCGCCATCAATGTGAAGCACGCGGACGCGATGGACAACTACCCGGAGGTGAACATATTGCCGCGGGAGGCGCAGGACCAGCAAGCGGCGCAGAACTTGACGGCAATCTTGCCATGTGTTCTGGACTTAATCGGGTTCAAAAAGGTGTATGCGGACTGCTGGTGGCAGAAGCTAAAAGCAGGGACAGGTGTATACGGTGTGTTTTGGAATCCCAAGCTGATGGGCGGGCTGGGCGATATTGAAATCAAGAAAACAAATTTACTCAATCTAGTATGGGAGCCCGGCATAGACGACATACAGGACAGCAAATATTTGTTTTACACCTACTGGATGGACAAGGACGCTTTTGCGGCGGAATATGGGAAGGAAAAGCTGGAGGGCAGCGAAGATTTGACGGGCATGCAGCTGATGACGTATCAGGAAATGCCGCAGGAGCAAAAACAGGAAAAAATCCGGATTGTGGACTGCTACTACAAAGAGGACGGCGGCGTACATCTGCTGAAATATTCAGGCGGTAACATTTTGCAGGACAGCCGCAAGACAAATCCGGAAGGAATCTACGACCACGGAAAATATCCGTTTGTATTCGACGTGATGTACCCCAATGAGGATAGTCCGGCAGGGTTTGGGATTGTGGACATTGTAAAAAGTCCGCAGGCCTACATTGACAAAATTGATTCTATCATATCAGAAAATGCTATAGTCACAGGAAAAAAACGGTGGTTTATCAAGGACAACGGCGGCGTGAATGAGGATGAATTTTTAGACGTCAACAATCCGCTGATTCATGTAGAAGGGAATTTGGACGAATACAATTTACGGGAGATACCGGACAATGCCATGCCAGCCTATATTGTGGAACATCGAACCAACAAAATCAATGAACTCAAAGAGGTTGCAGGCAACCGGGATTTCCAGCAAGGCGGAACGAGTAATGGTGTGACGGCGGCAAGTGCAATCAACGTGTTGCAGCAGGCGGGAGACAAGCTGACACGCGACATGGTGAATACGTCTTATGAAGCGTATAAAGATATTGTATATTTGTGTATTGAACTGATACGGCAATTCTATGATGTGGAGCGGCGATTCCGTATTACGGGGGAAGATGGGCAGACGCAGTTTGTGTCCTTCTCCAACGCGGAAATCAAGCCGCAGCCAGTAGAAAGTATTTTACAGCAGCCGCAGGCAGCAGAGCAAATGCAGCAACAGATGGAACAAGTGCAAGTGGTGCCACAGGCGGAGCAAAGTACGATGGAAGAGGACGCTGTGATGGCGGAATTGGCCTTGGTACAAGAGGAAACTGAAAATACCCTGCTGCGTCGGCCGGAGTTCGACATTTCGCTGACGGTGCAAAAAGCAAATCCGTTCAACAAAGCACAGCAGAACCAGACGATCATGGAGATATGGGCGGCTGGCTTTTTTAATCCGCAAAACATTGACATGGCGTGTTTGGCGCTGGAGTTCATGCAATTTGATGGGTCGGATGAGATTGCGGCGAAACTCCGAGAGATGGGCGGTATGCAGCAGCAAATGGCAGGGCTGCAACAACAGTTACAGCAGGCACAGGCACAACTTCAGCAGCTGGGACAGCAAAACCAGCAGCTCACCGTACAAAATCAGCAGATGAACCAACAAGGAAAGCAGCTGCAAGCAGCATACCAGCAGGCGGCACAACAGGCGCAGGCAAGCGGGGAAAAACTGGCGCAGATTGAGCAGGCATTTCAAACAGCGGGAGGGATGTGACATGAGACATAATGGGCCGCGTCCTCCTTAAAACCGGAAAGAAACAACGTATCATTTCACCCAAAGTGGGGACAAGAGACAGCGTAAGCTGGAGGGAATCCCTTCTTTGAGCTAGCAGAATAGAAAGTGAGGGAAACAACATATGGCAGAAGCAAAGAAAGAAACATCAAAGAAAACCGTAGACTATGCGCATGAATTAGTGGATATGATGCTGCCGCTGAACACATTCAATCCCAAAGATGACCAGCTGACGGTCATCATCAACGGGGAAGCGACCATCATCCAGCGTGGAAAACAAGTGAAGGTGCCGCGGTACATCTATCAAACGGTGATGGACGCAGAGGAACAAAAACTGCGGGCGTTTTACCGTAAGCAGGAAGCAGAAAAAATGACAGCAGGCGCTAAGGCGGCCAATGCCATTTAACATCGTCCCGGATACCGGGATGCAAATAGGAGGAAAAGACTATGGAAGACACCAACGCAATTATAACAGAATCCGTGAACGTTGGCGCGGAAATGGAACCATCCACCGGAGAGACCGGCAGCGTAACAGGAGAATCCCTGTTTGAACAATATGAATCGGGCGCAAGCATTGAGGAACTAAACGGACTGTTGGCACAGGAATCCGCCCATCCAGAAGACCAGCAGCCAGAACCAGCCGCAGAGCAACAAGAGGCGGCAAAACAAGAGACAGGCCAACCCCAAGAAGCAAAGCCGCAAAAACGGTTATTTACACAGGAAGAAGTGACACGCATTATTGGGCAGCGCATTCGGGAGCCACAGGACAAATATTCCGCTCTGCTCGACGACCTATCCGCTGTGCTGGGAGTAGAGCGGGGGCAGGCGGCAGAGACGGTCCGGCGGCAGAGGCTGGAAGTGGAAGCGCAAAAGCAGGGCGTGGAGGATGTGGAGCTATACGCCCAAAAGAAGCAGCTGGAAGCCCAGACAAGGGCAATACAGGAACAGCAATACTATACCCGGCTGGCACAGGAAATGGACCAGCAGCGGCAAAAGGCGGGAATCGAAGATGCGAAGTATCAGCAAATGCTGGAAAATCCCCAGTTTATTCTTTTGGCAAAAAGCTTGTATGACAACCCGGCAACGCGGGAGAAAGCGCTGCAAACGGCGTATCAAGGCCTGTATTTTGACGAGGTGCTAAAGGCGCGGGTGGAGGCGGAAAAAGAAAAAGTCGTCTCCAGCATTAAAGCCGGACAGCAGCGCATTACCGAAGGTGCGGCGCAAAACAACCCCAGTGTGGCGGGGAAAGTGGATGTGTCGCGGCTGACGGACAAACAAATGGAGGAATACATGGCGCGGGCGCAGTCCGGCGAAACTATTATATTTTAAGGAGTGAAATTTTATGGCAAACATGAACGTCAACACAACCCTATCTCCGGGACTAAGCCCGGAGATGAAAACCTTTTATGACAAACAGCTGCTCATGCGGGCAACGCCCAATCTGGTACATGCCCAGTTTGGACAAAAGAAAAACATCCCCAAAAACGGCGGGAAAACGATTGAGTTCCGCGGCTATACATCGCTGCCCAAAACGCTGATTCCGCTGACAGAGGGCGTAACCCCGGACGGCAGTTCCATGAACGTGAAAACCATCACGTCCACGGTAGAACAGTATGGGGATTACATTGCACTTTCCGACATGATTCTGACCGCGGCAATTGACAACAACCTGGTGGAAGCAAACAATCTGCTGGGCGAGCAGTCTGGCGAAACGCTGGATCGCCTGACGTCAGAAGTTATCAATGCGGGAACCAACGTCCAGTATGTGGGCGGCAAAACGGGAAGAAGCTCCCTGGAGGACACCGATGTTTTGACGGTGGAGGAAATTAAAAAAGCGGTTCGGACTCTGAAACGCTACAACGTCAAGAAAATCAAAGGGGATTATGTGGGGATCATTCATCCGGATGTGTCCTATGACCTCACGAGCGACCCGGCCTGGGAAAACGTGAGAACCTACTGCGACCCCAAAGATTTCTATTCCGGAGAAATCGGACGGATCCACGGTGTGCGGTTTGTGGAAACCACAGAGGCCATGATTTTCTACGGCGACATTACAACAGGTCTCTCTACGCTGACGGTGGCCAGTGTAGCCGGCAGCAAAATCTATGTGGAGGAAACCATTACCAGCGAGCAAGCGACCGCACTGGCAAGCAAGGCTATCATTGCCAAAGGCAAGAAACTGACCATCACTTCCGCTACAGCGGGTAGCGGCGGTACAGGTGTACTGACCATGTCGGAGGCGGTTCCGTCTGACATTGTGCCCAAAACCACCATCTACGGCGGCAGCGGCGCAGCAGACGGCGTGCCGGTTTATTCAACGCTGATTATCGGCGCCAATGCATATGGAGTCATTGACTTAGCAAATGGCGGGATTCAGAACATCACCAAGCAGCTGGGCAGCGGCGGTACGGCGGATCCGCTGGACCAACGTGCTACCACGGGATGGAAAGCGGCGCATGCTGCTGTTATTTTGTCACAGGAAGCTATGGTTCGCATTGAGAGCGTATCGAGCAACACGGCAACACCGCCGACCAACTAAAAAATAGAATCAACCTTTTTCTCATTCAAAAGAAACAATCGGGTCACGGCAAGAGGGGTTTCCCCTCTTGTTTTTATGTATGAATATTCGTGCATAGAAACAAAGGGGGAAGCGGGAATGAATGTGATATGGAAGCCGCAACCAAGGCAAGCGGAGTTTTTAAGTAGGCCGGAGGATGAGGTGTTATATGGAGGAGCGGCGGGCGGAGGAAAATCAGACGCACTGCTGGCGGAAGCGCTGCGGCAGGTGCCCATACCGCACTACCGCGGCATTATTTTCCGCAAAACCTATCCGCAGTGTGCGGAGCTGGTGGACCGCTCCATGCAGCTGTATCCGCGTATCTATCCCGGGGCGCGGTACAACGGGCAGCTGCACTGCTGGATTTTTCCATCTGGCGCACAAATCTATTTTGGCAACATGCAGCACACCAAGGACCGCATCAATTACCAAGGGAAACACTATGATTTCATTGGGTTTGACGAATTGACGCATTTCAAATGGGAGGAATATTCCTACATGTTCAGTCGTAACCGGCCCGGCGGACCGGGGACGCGCTGTTACATCCGCGCGACGTGCAACCCCGGCGGAATCGGGCATGGGTGGGTCAAGCAGCGCTTCATCGAAGGGAAAGAACCCATGAAGACATACACGGAGGAATACCAGGTAAACGGCAAAACACTTAAAAAAACCAGGGCGTTTATCCCGTCCACGGTGTTTGACAACCAAATTCTGCTGGAAAACGACCCCAACTATTTGGCAAGCCTGGCTGGGCTGCCGGAGGCGGAAAAACGGGCGCTGCTCTATGGGGACTGGGACAGCTTTTCCGGACAGGTGTTTACGGAGTTTCGCAACAATGCGCAAGGGTATATCAGCCGGAAATGGACGCATGTCATTGAACCGTTTGACATACCGAAGTGGTGGCGGCGGTACCGCAGCTTTGACTTTGGCTACAGCAAACCGTTTTCTGTGGGCTGGTGGGCTGTGGACGGAGACGGACGCGCATACCGGTACCGGGAGCTATACGGGTGTACGGGAGAGCCGGACACGGGCGTGAGATGGACGGTGCCGGAGATGGCGCGGCAGATTCGGGACATCGAAAACACGTATGAGCAGGGCAACACCATCTTTGGCGTGGCGGACCCGGCGATATGGGACGTACGCTACGGCGAGGAGGCCAGTCCCGCGCAGCAGTTTCAAAAATACGGCATCTATTTTGATAAGGCGGACAACAGCCGTCTGGCCGGGAAAATGCAAATGCATTACCGGCTGGAATTTGACGAAGAAGGGTTTCCCATGATGTATATATTCAACACATGCAAGGCGTTTATTCGGACCGTGCCGGCACTTGTGTATGACGAAACCAAGACGGAGGATGTGGACACGCAGGGAGAGGACCACGTTTATGACGAAAGCAGGTATTTCCTCATGACCAACCCCATCAAATCCACGAGAAAACCGCCGAAACCGCATATACCATCAGGACCGCTAGATTTATAAGGAGGGATTTTTTATGGCATACAACGTAAAAAACCAAGACGATTTTAACAACCTAAGCCCCCAGGACAAAATTACGTATTTGTCCCAAAACCAAAACAGTGATATCTATAAAAACGAGTTAAACCGCGTGACAAGTATTTTGGGGCAAAACCCGAATAATACCGGCGCGCTGGACTGGTATTCCCGCGTGCAGGCAGCCAATGCGGGAGTGGACGCAAATTCCATCAACAACAACACTTACGACCCGTCCAAATACCAATACCAAAATCCGGCAAACGGCGTGGGAATCCGGGACACCATGGTGAACATGGGCATGGACAACAACAAAATCGGGTGGCGCGGGGAGCCGGGCGGCCTGGGCACCGTCACGTATGACGGGAGGGATTTCATGCAGGCCAATTCCCTGAATAACGGCACCAGCTATGCGGCGGGTGTAAACGACATTTACGGTGCGGCAGTGGACTACTGGAAAGGAACGCCGAACCAGATTGTAGATGTGACAGATTATTTGGCCAATAGCCAGCTGCCATTTAACGCAAACTACCAAAACGGCAAAGTAATGATTAATGGAATTGCAGTAGACCCGGCGTTTGTCATTGATGGCAACGCCTACATGAACCAGAGCCAGTTAGATCAGATTATGAACCAGGCAATGCAGCAAAACGGGCTGCAAAACAACTACGACATTTGGAAAAAATATGATGACAAATACACGCCGACCATAGACGCTCTGCTGGACAAAATCGTGAACCGGGAAGAATTTAATTATGACCCGGAACAGGATATTGTGTACCAGTCGTACCGCGACCAATACAACCGGGAGGGGGACAAAGCCCTGCGGGATACCATGGGAAGCATGGCGGGACTGACAGGTGGATTTATTAACAGCGCAGCAGTGACGGCGGGTGCACAGGCAGAGCAGCAATGGAAGGATGCGCTGATGGACCGGATTCCAGAACTGGCACAGCAAGCCTATGGGCGGTATGTGGACGACTACAACATGAACCGCAGCGCGCTCAGTGATGTGCAAAACCAATATACCCAGGCATTTAACCGGGAATACGGCGTGAACCGGGATACGATGGACGACATCCGCTACAACAACGCACTCAATACAACGCGCGACGACAAGGCCTATGAACGGAACTGGAACGAGAAAACCTATAACGACGAACAGGCGTGGAGACAAAAGGAATGGGAACGGCAGCAAATGCTGGATGACCGGGAAGACCTTAGATATTGGTATGAAGCGAACCGTGGGGACAACCAGTGGTATGCAGACGAAGTATACCGGTGGGCTGGATTTAACCGGGACAATATCATGTACGACCAACAGCGAATTGAAAATGCATTAAGCAATGCGCAGCAACGGGGATATTTTACGGAGGAAGAAGCAGCCTTATTGCATGTTCCATTGAATGCGGATCCACGCTATTATGACAAAACAACGCTGCAAATCCAAAACGATGCAGAAAAAGACCTGCTGGCATACCAATATGCGCTGCAAGATCAATATGACGAAAAAGCGGCGGCAAGAAACGCTAGATATAGCGCAAGCCGGAACAATTCTTCCAGCCGCTCCCGCAGTAGGTCTAGCAATGAGGATGGAAATGATGAATATATTGATTCCGGAAGTAGTGGAATCAGCGCATCGGCACAGCAGCTGCATGATGAAATTGACGCGAGATTAAGAGATGAATATAAACTAGGAATCAATCAGGTTAGTGCAGAGACACAAGCGGCCTATGTCATGTCTAGTAATTATCCAGACGAGGTAAAAGACGAGCTGCTAGATGCAATGGCAATACCAGATTCCGTTATAGACCAGGTAATAAAGGATTACAAACGCCGAGCATAATAAGGAGGCAGGAACATGGGGTATTTCTTAGATAGGGTGAAAGATGGAAGCGTACCGG
The DNA here is from genome assembly GCA_938005345.1 of uncultured Clostridia bacterium. Classification (GTDB taxonomy): domain Bacteria; phylum Bacillota; class Clostridia; order RUG12999; family RUG12999; genus JAAWTG01. Next base: position 10,011 of record CALLNG010000049.1, on the reverse strand, counting down.
ATGAACTAACGGAAAATCCCAAAGAACGTAACATACGGACCATGCAGGATGTTTTAGCGGATAACGAACGGGAAGGCATTGAAACACCGTCCGTTTATGGTAAAATTGTTGACCAAGAAAAACCCACGCGAAGCAATACCAGAGTAGATAAACGTATAAATGCTAGAAAAATTAGAAGCAGTACGCCGCTATTTCCAAATACCACAATAGGACCAGCCCCCAAAACAACACAACCACTTTCTGCAGCGGATATTTGGAAATACGGCGCAAAAAGGCTTCTGGAAACGTCGATGGAAAGCCCGTTTTCATCAGAACGCAGAAGAGAACAGGCCAAAATAAGAGACGCTGCCAAGATGGCCTTAGACACCATGTCGGTTAAAAGGGAACAGGGAAACAGTCCGGGAACGCTAGTAGAAACCCGTTGGAGCGGGAAAACATATGGGACAGATATGAACCAAAACGGGAGACTGGATACGTTTGAAGTAGAATCAGGTTCTAATCCGTTCAACAATTTTTATTATACTTTAGCAAAACCGGCAGCGACGTTGGTGAAAGATTCGCTCATTGCGGGCGGGCACGCTTTTAACGACGGGGTATATTCATTTCTTGCGGGCGTTGGGGATTATTTACATAATATCCCACGAGCTGCAGCCGCGGTCATAAAAGAAAGAGATCCATTTGCAAAGGTGGAGCTGGAAACGCCGTTTACAGACAGTGCGCCAATACAAGCTATCAAAAACAATGCCGCGGCGGCAAGGGAAAGGGCGAGCAAGTCGGCAGAGCAGTTTGGAGTGGTTGGAGAATTTGCAGACCAAATCATGCAGTCTACTACACAGATGGCTCCTTCTATTATAGCAGCATATTTTACTGCTGGAACATCAGCTGCTGGAGATTTGAGCCGCGCTGGAATGACAGCATTATCAAAAGCTGCGGAAATGCTGAAACTTCCCAAACATATGATACCTACATTTGTATCCCAAGCGGGGCAGTCCTATAGTGACGCGCTGGAGCAGACCGGTGACCCTACAAGGGCACTAGGGTACGGAATAGTTAATGGGTATGCCAATGCGCTGATAGAACAGGGCGGTGTACAGTCTGAAATAGCGTCTGGTAATTTGCAAAGCACCGCAGGGCGCAGGGCATGGAATTTCATAAAGGACAATATGCTGCAAGAAGGTGCGGAAGAAATTACGCAAAACTGGACGGAAAAAGGTCTACGAAAAATGATGATAGACCGGAGCGCGCCTCTTGTCAGCATGAACGATGAAAATGCGGTGATTAACCCCAAACGGGATTTATATGCTGGGGCAGTTGGTGCGGCAGCGGGCGGATTGTTTGGTGGAGCAAACATGGCATTTCAAAATATAGGAAATATTCAAAATAGGACGCAAACAGATAGATTGCAACAAGGATTAACCCGTGCAAACGAAAGAACATCAGCATCTAAAAATCAAACCCGCGCAGACGCGGAAAATAATGGTTCTTCTATGCCTGGAAACGAAAGGAACGTTGCCCCTACAGGCACCATGATGAGAAACGTAAGAAATGTTGGACAGGGTACTTCTATGAACCAAGCAGGTATGGAAACTACGGTTGATGGCAGAACAACGCAAGAAGTGGCAACAAACCAGAATGCATCGAATTCCCAGGACAAGAGTACAGGCGTAAAGGCAGGGGAAGTGACGACAATCTATTCCCCCTATGAGGGAGAAAAACCAGTGCAAACCGATAGCGTGGATAATACGCCAATACCAGTTTCACAGGAGTCGGTTCAAAATGCCGTAAGTGCTGTGGAACAGGCGAAGAATAATAAAGAAGGAATTAGCCTACGCAGCGCATTGCGGAAAACGTACGAGCGTTTATTTGACAAAAGCGGCGGAGCGAAACATGTCCCTGTAAAGAATATGGCGTTTCGCAATGAGCCATACGTGGTTGACGTCAATAAAAATGCAATTAGTAAAATTATATCAGATAAAAATTTAACGGTTGAAAAACTGTCCCTTTTGGATAACTTGAATGCTATTATTGAAAACGGGAAATACGTGGGCAGCGGGAATTATGTACAAAAAGGAAATAAGAAAAAATTAACGGTACGCTTTGACTATTTTGAAACGCCCGTCCGTATCAATGGTAAAGATTATATCGCTGCCTTTGACGTTGAAGTTTTCCCCAATACTAATCAATATAGAACGCATAAGGTAATAGAAAAAATGGACTTGATAGCGCTTCCAGATGCCGACACGGGTCCAGTGCCCGCCGCAAATGGAAACGCCTCAAGTCCTACTACTAGTATACCCGAAAATAGCGGAAATGTCAATGGAGAATTGAGGAATGGGGAAACGGTAACGGGAGTTCAAGAAAATAACACTCCAGGGATTTTGACATCGGAAGAAGAAGGGGCTATAATAAGGTATAAGGGTGGCGGAAGCTATGCGCTTAATGATACGATTCGGGAAGGGAACCAACTGACGGAAAGCCAATCCAAGCAAGTCCAAGATTTAAATCGGGCGCTTGAGAGAATGCCGCGGGTGGAAGGTACGGTTTACCGCAATATCGGTTTTTTATTTGAAGACAGCTTCAATAAATTTATAGAGGAAAATAGCGGAAGAACGGTTACCTATCCCGCGTTTACATCAGCGTCCAAGACGCCAGATGGGTATGAGGTAGAAACGCCATACCAGGTGCATATGGAAATCGAGAGCAAAAACGGCCGGGACTTAACGGGGATTGGTACGGAAATGGAAGAAGAGGTACTATTCAAAACCGATACTACATTCCAAATCCATAGTGCGCAGCGCAATGGCAATATATTTCATCTAATATTAGAGGAGGTTGCGGAAAATGGTAATCAAAGCGGACATGACACTAGAACTACGGAGGGAAATAGAGGAAGCATTCCGGGGAATGACACTGTCGGAGTCGGGGAAGGAAGTCATATTGAACTGGATACTGTTCAAGGAAGAGGGGGAACGGCTGCTGAAATACCTAAAGGAACATCCACAGGCAACGTTCCAGGAAGTGAGCCAGGCGACACACGAAATCGTGATGGACGTAGCAAAGAAAAAGGGGCTGACTCCGCTTCAGAGAGACAGGCTATATATGGGAATCTAAACGAATCAAAGGACAGGGCACAACAAAATGCGGGCGGAGAACAGTTTGAAACGCGGACATTAGACCGTGCAGCAAGGATCCAAGAGGAAGCAACGAGGGCGAGAGAAGCCCAGGACCCCAAAAGAAAGGTGGAACAGGCAGCGGAAGCGATTGGGCGTAAGGTAGAATGGTATAGCGACCAAAGCGACCCAGCGCACGCAAACCAAAACGGATACTATAAAGACGGCGTTGTTCATATCAATGAAACCGCACAAAATCCGTATATGACGGTATTGGGGCATGAAAGTTTCCATTCGCTCAATGCAAAGGACCGGGCGGCTATCATTCAATTTGTAAAGCAAAACACCAACACGGACAGCGCGGCATTTCAACGGTACCGGGAGGAACGCCGGCGGGCATATATGGCGGAATACCAAAAGAAGGGCCGGTTGTTTTCGGACTGGGATTTCTGGGAGGAATACACGGCGGACAACATGGAGAATTTCTTCCAGGACGAAGCGTTTGTCAGCAAGCTAGGGCGGCAGAACAAAACGCTGGCCGAGAAGCTGTGGAATACATTGCGGAACCTGTGGGAGAAAATCAAGCAAGTAATTTCACCTAAGCAGTATTCTATAGGGATGAACGAAGCCGGACAGGCATCAGGGATGACGGACGCGCAATTCCATAGGATGGAGCAAATGTTCCAGAAGGCGTTGGGGCATGAATCAGAGCTGGGAACGGACGGGAAAGCTTCAATTATGAAGAGAAATGGCGAATATGTTATCAATGTAGATCGTGATATCTTCCAAGGAGCAAACAAAAACGATTATCCCAAAATTCTCAGACAATGGCTTGATGAAAATTTTGAAGATGAGCAAATTGTCTCTCTAGTTGATAACAATGTATTGACATTGAATAAGAAAGGTAATAAGGAATTGGCATATGGTGCTAATTCACAAAAATTACATGGCAGTACAAGAGTAGCTAAAAATAGGATATCACAGCATATAGATGAAGTTGCAAGAATTGCGAAAACAGTTAATATAGCACCTGATAAACAACTAAGTACAGGAAAAAACAAACATGGTGCATTTGCACAAGACGGATGGAAATATAAAGATTTTACATTTAAAATTGGAGATCAGTTATATTCTGGCCGTTTAAATGTTGCTATGAATCCTACAGGAGAATACGTATATGATATAACAAAAATAAAGAGGTATCCGCAAAACGAGACATCCATAGAAAATGGAGCTCGCATTAAGGCGAATACCTCTTCTGATATAAACAATATATCACAGAATCAAGATTCTGTCAATAGTAGTATATCAGAAAACGGCCAAAATGATACAGAAAAATTTTTAGTGGATTTAGAATCAGGAGAACGTGGGTCAGTTGTGCGGCGCAAGGACAAAGCGGAAGAAGCGATGAGGAAGTACGAAGAAACGGGCGACCCCAACGATTTGCCGGAGCAACAATGGGCGAACGCATATTATCGTGACGCACAACGCAGAGACACCTTCTTAAACAATCAAATTGACACTGCAGAATATGAATTAGAAAATGCAAAAACGAAAGAACGAAGGGAACACCTACAAGCGCTCATTGACAATTTGCGCGATAAACAAATGGCGGCAAAAGAGAATCTGGCCACTAGCAAAGCGGTGGTTGAGATGGTGGAGAGTATTGCAACGCCGCGCAACTTTGACCTTGCGGAGATTGCGGATCAGCTTCATGGTATTGATACCAATACCATTAAAAATGGGAATTACCGTTTTAATGATATTTACCGGAATATGAAGCGGGTATTCAAGAAAAATTTTCGTGTTGTAGAACCATTGCTTGACCAATTTGACGCTGCAAAAGGGGATTATGCAAGAGATACGGTCAGTATACTTGCGGAAATGAATCAATTTATCCAAAAGCAGCTGAAAATAAAAAAGGGAAGCAAAGAATCAAAAGCGGTACAGTGGATTGCAGAAGGAGAACGGAATCCGAATGTACGCAGAAATAAAGACAGAGAAGCGTTGCGCAAGATGGGGATCACCGATTTGAAAAACTTAGACCCCAATGTCCGTATTCCATATACAGAGCAAATGCTGGTGGAAGAGTTTGGGACAAAAAGGGCGGAGGATATCAAGGAAGCTGCACAATGGTTTCGCGGCAAGTACGATGAATTGATTGATGAAATAAACCGCACACAGCGCCTGATCTACCCGAACCGACCAGATAAGCTGATACCGAAGCGAAAGGACTATATGCGGCATTTCAGGGAAGTGAGCGAAGGACTAGCAGGGCTACGGAATATCCTAGACATGGACAACAACATTGACCCTATCCTGGTTGGTACCAGCGAATACACAAAACCAAAAGAGAAATGGGCGTCAATCAAACAAAAGCGCAGCGGAAAAGCCACGCAGGAAGGAGCAATAGAAGGGTTTCTAGACTATATTGGCCAAGCAGAATATGCAATCCATATTAATCCGTATATAGATCGTTTTCGTGGATTGGCGCGCGATTTGGCACAAATTAAAAGCGAGAAAAACGATACAAGTCTAAACGGATTTATTGGATACCTAAACGATTACGCGGCAGACCTTGCAGGGAAAAGCAGCAAATTAGACCGGGCTGTAATAGATTCCCTCGGAGCGCGTGGCAGGACCATGATGAAAGGTTTGCGTTGGTTTAATAACCGGACAAAAGCAAATGCAGTATTAGGAAATCTTGGCAGCGTAGCCAAACAGGTGATGAACCTTCCAAATGGGATGGCATTGCTGGAAAACCCCGCTAATATGATTCCTGGTATTGTAGATGTATTCCGTGGTTTTCGGGATGGAGGAAAAATTCAAGAACAATATAAGAAAAGCAATTTTCTGACGGAACGGCTTAAGCTCGACCGGGCATTTGGAAAATTTGACAAAATGGGGCCGGGCAAGGTAGCACAGAATTTGCTTGGAATTGCGGACGAATTTGGCACGCGCGTTATCTGGAACGCCGCTTACCGGGAGGGTGTGAATCTGCAAAAAAGCAGAGACATCACTGATGCTGTAAAATATGCAGACAATTTAACGCGGCAAGCCGTTGCAGGAAGGGGAATCGGTGAAACCCCGCTTGCTTATAAATCGGAAATGGGCCGATTGTTTTTGCCATTTCAAATTGAGGTGAACAATACCTGGAATGTGTTGCGCGATGTATTACAGACAAGCCGATATGATGGGAAATTAAAAACAGTAAAAAATTTCGGAGACAAAGCGCTGCGCGTCCTTTTGTTCTATTTGGTAACCTGGGGATTAAATGAGGCTATGGAAAAACTAACAGGAAGCAAGGGGAGTTTTGACCCATTAGGAGATATCATAGACGGAATTTTTCAAGGAGCCGAAGAATTACCGGAGAAATCAAAGTTAGAACAGTGGCAGCGCGGTGGACTGCGTGCAGCCCAAAATCTAGCGGGAGATTTTATCGGAAGCCGTTCCTTTGGTTGGGTGGCGTCTTCTTTTATGGACGCGGTAAATGACGATTGGGCAACAAAATTTTTTAATGACAGTATCTATCCGTCACAGGGCGTGAATGTTCCAGCACTGCAATCAGTACAAAAGGGAGTAAAAAAATTTGGAGATGGAGATCCTGTTGGCAGTGCAGCAGAATTTGCGACATCATTTCTTACGCCATGGGGCGGCAAACAACTTGATAAAACAATCCGTGGTTTGGGAGATTATCTGCGCGGCGGAAATTATCAAAATAACATTTATAAGGAGTTCTCTACAGGAAAACGCGGAGACCTTTATTATCCAATAGAACAAACGCCAGCCAATGCGATTCAATCCGCTGTATTTGGCCCAAGCAGTTTGGGTGAAAATGCTGCATATTGGCAGACAAAACGGCTTGAAACGTATGCCAAGCAAGCGGAAAGGGAATTTAAAGAAGACGCAGCAGAACAATTTACGAAGCAAGTGAAAGAAAGCAATCTAAGTACAGTTATCAAACAATTCTATACAGATGAAACGGTTGAACCCAAAACTGCTAGCACAAAAGTAAAATACAAAGACACAGAATATACGCTAACAGAAAAAGAACGGCAGCAGTATCAGGAAACAATAGACCGGGAAGCGTTAAAGCTGGTGACGGAACTGTCCAAATCAAATGGATTTTCCAAGCTATCAGAGGAAGATAAGGTGAAGCAGCTGGAAGCGGCGCAGTCCTATGCGGACGCGGTGGCTAAGAACGAAGTGCTAAAGAAAAAGGAGCCTGGGAAAACGATACAGTTTTTCAAGCAGGATGTGGATAACCGGAAGAAATACTATTCCATCTGGGACGAGGTGGAACCGGAGGATGAGGACAAACAAGCGCGGCGCAAGGCCATCAACGAGGTGTCAAGCGTAGTGAATGCCCTGTCAAAAAAGAGCAAGCTCACGCCAGGGGTCATATCGGGATTGAATCAATATATGGACAAAATCGAGAGCCGGGCGGCAAACGCGGTAGACAAGGAACTAAACCGTCTGGGGCTGCTGCGGGAAGAGAATACGGACACCACTGGGGATATGGATGTCACGAGCAGCACCATGGGGATGTTTGAGTATACGGACGATGGGCAGAAATACGAGGTCAAGGTCAACTATGCCGACATCCCGAAGATTATGCAGGAGGTGGAAGAGGAGACATACAAACAAATGCAGCGGCTGCTCAATAACCAATATAGGTCCCAAAAGAAGAAAACCTATGGGCAGCGGTACAATTATAAAAACGCCAATGCGGACCAAAAAATAAAATGGGTGAATGAGGTACGTACGGATGTCCGCAACTATTACAAGGACAAATATGCCCGCAAATATGGCGTGCGTAAAGTCCCAAACAAATTAAAAGGGGTGAGATAATGCGAATCACAGAAGCGGTTGAAAAAGCAGACGCGCTGTATCCGAACCATTATACGAGGCAGCAAAAACTAGATTGGTGTTATGAGGTGACGCAGGCCATAGCACAGTCCATCAACAAAATATACGACAGTTTCACGATGCCGGGCGGCCAGGAAGAATACTTCCTGCCGTCCGGCGTTTTGCTGGAAGACGTCCGCTACATCTACATTGACGGGAAAAAATATGCCAAAGTGGATGAGCGTTCATTTTGTGACAGGATTCCCAAGAATGCCAAGGAAATCAAGGTGGTGTACAAGCGGAGCTGGGCGCCATACCGCGACATCAAGCTAGAGGGCAGCTATGTGTTTGGCACGGACCGTATCACAATACCGGAGCATGCATTTCAAGTGGGGGACTATCTGAATGTGACGGTAGATGGCAACATGGTGGACTGCAATGTGCTGGAGATAGACGGGGATGAGGTGGTTGTGGCGGACGATACCTTTACGGCCGGGACCAAGCAGGCCACCATTGAACTGGTGCTTCTGGACGAAACCATCCCACCGCCACCCTATGACGCGATGTATATTGATTACCTGATTGGAAAGATAGGGTATTACCAAAACGACATGGCGGAGTACAACAAGCAAATGACGGCATACAATGACAAGCTATACGACTATGCACGGTGGTACAAGCAAACAAACCCGCTGGACCAATCGCTGCGGTTTGTGAACAAATGGTAGGAGGGATAACATGGGAAAATTTCAGATTGGCAAGAAGCAGTACAAAGGGGAAAGCAGCCAGTTTTCTAAAGAGTATGTGGACAAAAAACTGGGGGAACACCGTAGCGCAGAGCCGCTGGACCATCCTGACGGGAGTGTCACGGCACAAAAGTTGGCGGAACAATCGGTGGAACTATCCAAGCTGGCAGCGGCGGTGACCGACTATTTTGCAACGGCGGCCGAGGTGCAGGAACACATCACAGACACCGACAACCCGCACCGGGTAGACAAAACGGATTTGGGATTAGACCAGGTGGAAAACACCAGCGATTTAGACAAACCCATCTCCAACGAAACCCAAGCAGCCCTGGCCGGGAAGGTAGATAAAGCCCCGGGGATGGGACTAAGCCACAATGACTATACGGACATAGAAAAGCAGCGGTTGTCCGATGTGATTCACAACCTATATACACACAGGACAGCTGCTGAGCTGGACCACCCAGACCGCAGCGTGACCCGGTATAAACTGGCGGACGACAGCGTGGTAGCGGCAAAGATAGCAGACGGGCATGTAATAAACTCCAAGCTGGCGGATGGGGCGGTGACGCTGAACAAACTGGCGGATGATGTGCTTAAAAAGATAGACGTATTACCAACGGAAATTGGGGACATCCAAGAGGCAGTGCAAAACGGCGTATACCTCTACCATGGGCATATTGCCTGTGATGGGACATACGTAATCCATGTGCAAAGCGGGGAACTGGAAAGCGGCGGTTATGCCGTGTCGCAGACAGCCTTTTGTGTGGCAGTGGATGATGTGGCAGACAGTGCGTACCTAGGGCGGATGTTCCGGCGTTCCGGGATATGGGAGCCGGGAGAGGCCGATTTGCCGGAGGAGTGGCTACAGGAGCATGAAGGTGCCGTGACGGTTCAGGACATTGACACTTGCAAAGAAAACGGGCTGTACCACATCCAGTTTGCGGACTTGACCGAAGCGGAACGCGCCAAATTCCCGGCGGAGGTGCAGGGAATCCTGTCGGGAGAGTTCAGTCTGCTATCCTTTTGCGGCAGCGCAGTACAATTTTTGATTTGTGAAACAGCAGGGGAACAGGACGAACAGGGGCAAACGCTTCCAGACGGCAGAATGTGGGTGCGGAGTGTATACGGGGGTGTGCCTGCGGCCTGGCAGCGGCGGTACGATTTAGAAGCAATCGACAATTTGACGTCGGCGGATGGGTTAAGGCCGTTGTCCGCCAACCAGGGCCGGGTACTGAAAAGTATGGTAGATGGGAAGGTGGACGAAGAGGCAGGCAAAGGCTTGTCCACAAACGATTACACAGACGCAG
>CALLNG010000048.1 GCA_938005345.1 uncultured Clostridia bacterium | reverse complement strand
AGGCATTTTCTGCTCTGCAATTTGTCTGAGCGCATCTTTTTTAATTGTAGCGACCTTGGTTTTGTTTGGTTCACCAGAACCGCTTTTCAGGTTGCATGCTTTTTTCAGCAATACAGCAGCCGGCGGCGTTTTGGTCACAAAACTAAACGATCTGTCCGCATACACGGTAATAACGACCGGAATAACCAAACCTGCGTCTTTTGCTGTTTTTTCGTTAAATTCTTTACAAAACTGCATGATGTTTACGCCATGCTGACCTAAAGCCGGACCAACAGGCGGTGCCGGGGTTGCTTTTCCTGCTTCAATTTGCAATTTAATAAACCCTGCGATTTTCTGAGCCATGAGTTGCACCTCCTTTTAACACAATGTGGTTATTGGCGGATAGAGGCCCTATCCTCCCACTTCACGGCAGCCATAAGCTACCTGCAGGCAAATATGCCTGCTGTATACTAAATTCCAATCAGGAAATTAGTTTCATCATTAGTCCAATGCTTCCACCTGGTTCATATCCAAATCTATGACAGTTTCCCGTCCCATGAACAGGTCAACGGACAATTTAAGTTTGCCTTTCTCCGGCGAAATTTCCAAAACTTTTCCAATATATCCGCTCAGCGGCCCGTCCGTGATACGGACAACATCGTCCACAGAATAATCTGTATCCACAACGGTTTTTTCCAGTTTCATGTTTTCCAGTTCTTCTTCCGTCAACGGCACCGGTTTGGATTCCGGACCTACAAACCCTGTCACGCCGCGGATGCCGCGAATGGCATGCCAGCATTCGTCCGACATGATCATTTTCAAAAACACATACCCCGGGAAAATTTTGCGTTTCACAGCTTTTTTCATGTTGCTTTCCAAATCTTCTTCCTCTGGAACGCGAATATCTAAAATCCGGTCTTGCATGCCGCGGTTTTCAATCATTTTCGCAATATTGGTTTCTACTTTTTTTTCATACCCGGAATAGGTATGAATCACATACCACTTTGCTGTTTCTGCCATATCGTTCGAAAAGTTTGAAAGAACTTTTCTTCCTCCCTTTCTCTGTGACTTGCACTCTTCCCTACAAACAGTAAAATCACCTCTATACGAAAACTCCATATAGAGGCCGATTTACTTCGTTATCCGTTTATGCACCGACAATCAAGCCGACTACCCAGTGGAAGAACAAGCTCAGTCCCCACACCAAAATACCGATGACAATTACCACAATGGAAGTGTCTTTGGCAACCTGCTTAGGAGTTGGCCATACGATTTTTTTAAATTCCGATTTCATTTCCCGGAACCATTTTGCAATTCTTTTTCCAGCGCGGACAAACCAATTTTCTTTTTTCTCTGTCGTTGCTTCCGCCATTTATTTCACTCCTCTGCTACGCACAATCTTTAGCTTACTACACATTATTTGGTTTCTTTATGTGTAGTATGTTTTTTACAAAATCTGCAGTATTTACTCATTTCAATTCTGTCTGGCGTATTCTTTTTGTTTTTCATTGTATCATAATTTCTCTGTTTGCATTCACTGCAGGCCAATGTAATTTTTACTCTCATCTCTTTCATCCTCCCATATTTTCTTATCTTCCAGTACGCGGAGGGTTCTTCATACCACGCATTTTAGCCTGGCAGAGCTTTTGAAAAAAGAGCATAAAAAAAGAACCTACTCCAAGGTACATACATTATATCATAACAGATACATGCTGTCAAGGGGAAATGGAAAATTTTATTTTAACTCATCTACAGTAAGATAAAACCCCTTTGCAAAGTGCTGTAAAAAATACTCTACCTCGGGTATTTCCATCTCTTGTAGTGCCTTCTCTGTACTTTCTTTTGCTTTTGAAAATTCGGTATTGCCCATCTGTACCTCTTCAATGCATTTCAGGTAAGCAGCTAGCTTATCTGCTGCTTTCACTAATTGCTCTGTTTCCACATCAGGCTCAAATACTTTTTCATACCGCTCCTGCAACGGCTGCGGCAAAGTTTTTAATATCTGATGTTCCGCTTGCTTTTCAATTTGTTTATAGGCCGCCGACAACTCATCATTATAATATTTAATTGGCGTCGGCAAATCTCCTGTTAATATCTCACATGCATCATGATACATCGCTGCCGTTGCAACAAAATACGGCTGCACATTCCCGCCAAAGGCGACATTTCTGATTTCTGCCAGACCGTGGGCAATCATGGCAACCTGCAAACTGTGCTCCTGAATATTTTCCCGCACCATATTGCGCATCAACCCCCATCTGCGAATATGCTTCATCCGCGATAGCAACGCAAAAAAATAATAATCTTGCTTCAACGTCCTGCATTCCTTTCTCTTTTATTGTATCTCTAAGTGCTTTAACATAGTAATTTTCTGATTTTTTACATGTTCTTCTGAGAGCTGGCGAACCTTCTTGGCATCCTTTTCTTCAAATGCTTGTAGTAGCGCGCGGTGCTCCTGGTCCACCTGGGCCGTATCAGAAATATCTTTTAAGTACAGCACACGGCAGCGGTAAATATGGTCCTTAATACTATGGTTTATGCTAATCAGCCGCTCATTTTCCGATTTCATATATATATATTCATGAAATGCTTCATCTGTTTTAATCTGTGCATCCAAATCCTGTAACCGGACACTTTTTTCAAATTGGCGAATTAATTCTTGCAGTGCATCCAAATCTTGATTTGTCATATGCTGCATTGCCAACATTGCCGCAAGCCCATCTAAGACGGTCCGCACTTCCAGCACCTCTTCCACATCTTTTTTAGAAATGACGGTTACATGCGCCCCGCGCCGCGGCACAATCGTCACCAGGCCTTCCAGCTCCAATTTTCGCATGGCTTCCCGCAATGGTGTTCTGCTAACACCAAGCTGCTGTGCATAGTGAATCTCCATTAGGCGCTGGCCTGGCTTTAATTTTCCGCTCAAAATATCCTGACGCAGCACCTCACATATGGAATCGCTCAGCGGCCGCTTTTTTTTACATTTATATTCTTTCAACTTCCTCATTCATCCCTTTCTGGTATTGTCTCTGTGAAAAACACGTCCTGATAATGACTCCGTATTTTTTGATACGCACTCTGTGCTGCCTTTTCTTGCTCAAACACCCCAAATACCGTCGGCCCACTGCCGCTCATAATAGTTCCTTCGGCTCCCAACTCCATAAGAGCACTGCAAATTTCCTTTATCTTTGGATACATATGTTCTGTCACTTGCTGTAACACATTAAACATCCGAATTGCAATTTCTTTTCTGTTTCCCTGCTCAATAGCTTGTATCATTCCAGTAATATCAGGATGGCCTGTCACTTGTTTCATATCCAACATCCCATATACCTTTTTTGTTGAAATGCTACGTTTAGGTTTCACCAATACCACATAGAGATGTGGCATTGGTGTCAGCCGGGTCAACTGTTCTCCAATTCCCTCCGCCAGCATTGTTCCGCCATAAATGCAATACGGTACATCCGCGCCAATAGCAAGCCCTATCTCTGCCAACTCTTGCTTGGATAGTCCCGTTTGGTATAATTTATTTAGTGCCAGCAGCACCGCAGCAGCATTTCCGCTTCCACCCGCCAAACCAGCTGCTACAGGAATTTGTTTTTCCAAATAAATTTCTGCTCCACCTCGCTGTCCGGTCCGCTCGAAAAAAGCTTGAGCCGCTTGATAGGCTAAATTCTTTTTATCCACAGGCAAATAGGATAAATTACAAGTAATCCGGATGCCATCGGAGCATGTTTTTACCTGAATTTGATCATACAGGCCAATTGTCTGCATCACCATTTTAACCTCGTGATACCCATCTTCCCGTCGCCGCAGTACATCCAATGCGAAATTTACTTTTGCGTAAGAACGCAATGTCAGCTTATCAATCAAGTTTTCCACCGCCCTCTGCCTTCTTTGGCTGTTTTACTAACCGGTTTAGCAGTCTTGTCACATCTGCTAAATTGGATACACCAAAAATTTTCATATTTGTTTTCGGCAGTCCCGGCACATTGGCATTTGGCAAAATACACATTTGAAATCCCATTTTGTCCAGTTCTGCAATGCGTTTGTCCGCATAACTAATAGAACGCACTTCGCCAGTTAGCCCCACTTCTCCTATTGCGGCAAGTTCATAAGGCAACGCTACATTCTTCACTCCGGAAAGCACGGCCAGCACCACTGCCAAGTCCACCGCGGTTTCCATAATACGTAAGCCGCCAGCAATGTTAATATACGCATCTTGATTTTGCATATTAATTCCCAGCCGCTTTTCTATGACGGCAAGCAGCATATTGGCTCGGTTGTAATCCACGCCAGAAGCCATTCTCCTTGCCGTTCCAAAACCTGTAGGCGTAACCAATGCCTGCACTTCCGCTAAAATGGGCCTTGTGCCCTCAATACTGCATACCACTGCTGACCCTGGCGTATCCTCCGGCCGTCCTGAAAGCATCATCAGGGATGGATTTGGTACCTCACATAAGCCACAGTCTTTCATTTCAAATACACCAATTTCATTGGTGGAACCAAACCGGTTTTTTACAGCCCGTAAAATCCGGTAAGACTGCTGCCGTTCTCCCTCAAAATACAATACGCAGTCCACCATATGCTCTAATACTCGCGGACCGGCAATTGCCCCTTCTTTTGTCACGTGCCCAACCACAAAGATAGAGGTTCCTGTCGTTTTGGCATATTTCATCAGCCGCAGGCAACATTCCCGCACTTGTCCCACGCTGCCCGGTACAGAACTCAATTCTGTTGTGAAAACAGTTTGAATGGAGTCAACCACCATCACGGCCGGCTTTGCTTCCTGCGCCGCCGTTATAATGGCATCCATATCTGTTTCACAAAGCAGATATACACCTTCGGCCATTATCCCCAGCCTCTGTGCGCGCATTTTAATTTGTCCCGCGGCTTCTTCACCGGAAACGTACAGGACGTCTCCCTGGCCTGTTAATCCCTTTGCAGTCTGTAGTAATAATGTAGACTTTCCAATACCGGGGTCTCCTCCCACCAAAACTAAAGAGCCCTGCACCAAGCCGCCGCCAAGCACACGGTCTAATTCTGCACTTCCCGTATGCATTCTCTTAGCCGTGTCCATTTGGACATCGCGAAGCGGTTTCACTTCTGCTTTTTCTCTTTTGCTGAACACACCTTCTGCGGCAGGATGTTCCATTTCCTCCACAAGGGAATTCCAACTGCCACAAGCAGTACATTTCCCCATCCATTTGGCCGTTTGAAATCCACATTCCTGACAGACATATACTGTTCTTGCCTTCGCCATATTTTCCACCTATTTATTCTCTCTATTTCCTCAGTTGAATTGTACACAATCTTGTTCTATTATACAATAAAGCGATTCAAAAGTAAATAAAATGTGGCACTTAACGCAAATTTTAATTTTTTTTGTTGAAAGTGTTGCAATTTCCAATAAAATATTGTATAATTTATAAAATGGTTGCGGAATGCGTTGGCAATGCCAAGTACTTCCTAAAGTATGTGGCAGTACTACTAGATTTTCGCACTAAAATCACATATTTGGTCGGGCCTGGCATAAACTATACATAAGTGAAGTTGTTCCGGGTCTTTTTGCAAGGGAAAATTTTGAACACTACAGATTGGGAAAGGAAGGGTTATTATGGGTCCGCTTACAGATGCAAATCCAGTTGTTCTGGTTCTCAGCCTCCTTATACAGGCATTTGCATTTATTCTTGGCGCCTATTACATCATTATCTCTTTGTTTTCATGGATTCCAAAAAAGGAAGTCCCTTATGTAAAACACAAAAAACATAGGTTTGCGCTTGTCGTCGCTGCTCATGATGAAGAGATGGTGATCGAAAGTATGGTGGAAAGCCTTAAAAAGTTGGATTACCCAAAAGAATATTATGATATTTTTGTGATTGCCGACAACTGTACAGATAAAACGGCAGAACTTGCCAGAGAAGCTGGAGCATTAGTTTATGAACGTACTAATACGAAGCAGCGCGGAAAAGGATATGCTCTGGAATGGATGTTTGCTCAAATTTATGACATGGAAAAACATTATGATTCCATTTGTGTATTTGATGCAGATAATCTAGTCTCTAAAAACTTCTTAACGGAAATTAATGACCAGCACAACAAAGGATACCGCGTTGTACAGGGAAGTTTGGATAGCAAAAATCCATTTGACACCTGGATTAGCTGTCAATATAGCATTTCATTCTGGTCTATTAACCGGCTCTATCAAAAGGCACGTAACAATATCAACCTTTCCTGTCAACTCAGCGGAACAGGTTTTGCCATTGATGTGGATTTACTGAAAGAACTTGGATGGGGTGCTACTTGTCTGACAGAGGACATGGAATTTACAGCGAAATTAGTACTTAACGGTCAAAAAGTCGGATGGGCTGATAAAGCTGTTGTATTTGATGAAAAACCACTTCATTTAGCACAGTCTTGGCGCCAGCGTACCCGTTGGATGCAAGGGCATGCAGATGTTGCAAGCCGTTTTTTGGGTAAACTATTAAAAAAGGCAATCAAGGAGCACGATATGAGTGCACTGGATTGCTCAATTTATTTGATGCAGCCATTAAAGGTACTGGCTCTAGGTGTCATTACATTAATGGCATGGATACAGACTATTTTCCCGGATGGCAATATCGGCTTTTTCCAAATACAATATTTGTTTAATAATTCTGTTATCTGGTGGATCTTTTTGGGCGCTGAATTCCTATACACTCCGTTTACAGTGACGTACGACAAAAAGATTTTGAACTGGAAGTTAATATGGGGATATCTTACCATTGGGATTTATTCATTGACATGGGTTCCAATTACGTTAGTTGGGTTCTTGAAGAAAAACAAAAAAGAATGGTACCATACAAAACATGTGCGCAATATAGACATTAAAGAAGTGGAAAAAATATAAACACAAAGGCAGGATGTATTATCCTGCCTTTTCTTTTTCTTCAAAAAGGCTACTGGAAACCCAATTGTAGTTTTCTTTTATGAGTCATGACCACCAGTAAACTGGTGGCTTGTCCAGCCCCTAGAAGGGGCTGTTACAGGCTTAACCCCTAAAAGGGGCACTGAAAGTTTGACACCGCATTACCATCTCAGGCAGCCGCTCACGTGCGGCTGTCTTTTTTGCCTACTTGTTCTGGCTACCCGTAAACGGGTCTATATATTCCTTGATGCTGATTTGGTCAGATGCGTAGTCCTCTTCTAGCTGATTCCTGATATACTGCTCTATCGCCTTTTTATTCCTTCCCACCGTGTCCACATAATACCCTCGATGCCAGAAATGCCTTGAACCATACTTGTACTTTAAATTTGCATGTCTATCAAATATCATCAGCGAACTTTTTCCCTTGTGAAACCCCATGAATTGTGCTATACTTAAATATGGTGGATTACTTACTTGCATATGTATATGATCAACACAGGCCTCTGCTTCGATAATTTCAACGCCCTTTTGCTCGCACAATTTGCGCAATATTTCCCCAATATCTCGTTTGAGCTGGCCGTAAATCTCTTTCCGCCTGTACTTTGGCGCAAACACGATATGATACTGACAACGGTATTTTGAATGCGCTGTGCTTTTAATTTCGTTTGTGCTTTTCTTTAACATTGTTAAAAACCTCCATGATATTTTGGGTAATGCGGCTGCCAAACCGTTACCAGTATATCATGAAGGTTTTTCTTATGCTAAAGCTTTCTTCCTCCGGTAGAACCGGAGGTTTTTTCCCACGCCTAAAGACGCCCTATAAAAAAAGCCCGTGCCCAGTAAACGGCACAGGCTTTTTTTACAATTTTTATTGGCTAAACCGGTTTCTTCTCGGCTCTTTGCCAATTTTTAGACTCTGCATTTTTTCGTCACTTTCCTGCTTAAATTTTGCCATCATATCTTCAAATCCCATTGCAGCTTTTGGACGCGAAAAATTCACTTCCATTGGTTTGGATGATTTTGGTAATTTCTCTAGCACTTTTTTGATGGACAAATTAATCTTACCCTTTTCATCCACCGACAAAATCATCACTTTCACCACATCATTTTGTTTGATATGATCCTCAATGTTTTTCACATATTCTGTTGATATTTCAGAAATGTGTACCAATCCGGTCTTACCTTCCCCCAAATCCACAAATGCACCAAATGGTGCAATGCTCTTTACTTTTCCTTCCACAATTGTTCCGACTTCAAGCGGCATATCACACTTTTCCTCCTTATATTTTGCTCTGCCAAGGTTTCCTGTCA
>CALLNG010000047.1 GCA_938005345.1 uncultured Clostridia bacterium | reverse complement strand
CATTCAATTCAATGACCTGGACAATGATGGGGAAGATGAAGTCATTGTATTTTATAAGGAGGAAGATACCCAAAAGCCCGTGACAGTGAAAGTTTTAGACCGCAGTGGGCAGCAGTGGGAAACCACATATGAAATCGCAGGAAACGGCAATGAAGTAGACAAAATTTATTATGCGGACATTGATGGAGATAAAAAGAAAGAACTGATTATTGGCTGGCGCTTGTTTGACCAGACCAATAAAGGCGTGAGTATCTATACGATTGGGAACAACCGCAAAGAAATTTTTGGTGTTTCTTATAATGAAATGGTGATGACGGACTTTGACCAGGATGAAGTTCAGGAACTTTGTATTATCCAGCCACAAAAAGATACATCGATGCAGGATGTGGTACTGTACCACTATCAGAAAAATGGCGTAACAGAAATTGGGCGGATGCCGGTAAATCTGGGTACGGATGGGAAATTCAACAATATTATATTTGGCAATGTAAATGCGCAGCAGTGCGGTGTTTTTCTGGATTTGTTGTTAGGGGAAAAATCTTATACCAAGGTAATTGGGATGGAAAATGGCGCCTTTCAAACGTTGTTTGAAACTGGAGATGACATTGCACAGTTGCGGGATGTCCACGAAAAATGCCAGGACATCAACAGCGACGGCATTGTTGAAATTCCAATTGTAAAGCCCATGCCGAAGTATGAAAACGTAGATTCTATTGTGGCTGAAAATGTGGTGAGCTGGAACATTTGGCAAAATGGAACCCTAACAGAAGTGGAGAAAAGTTTTAATAACTATACAGATGGTTATGTATTCCTGTATCCACAAAATTGGAAAAACGAAGAAATTACTGTAAACCGCGTCAATAACCAAGGTGAGAATAAAATTGATTTTTTGATGAAGATAGGAGAAGACTATAGATCTGTGCTTACCATTTATTCCTATTATGTGAAAGATTTGAAAAATACAGATTTGGAAGGAAAAACGGAGATTGCAAGAACTCTGAATAATGTTTATGCTGTCAGTTCGACAGATCTCACTGGGGTAGATTTTGACGTGATTAAAAACAACTTTATAACAGTTAGCTATTCATAACACGATGAGTAAAAATAGGAAAAGGTGAGAACGATGAGAAAAGTACTTGTTATGGAAGATGAAGAATATATTCGGGAATTTGTAGTAATCAATCTCAAACGCAGCGGATATGAAGTGCTTGAGGCAGATACCGGGCAAAAAGCGATGGAATATATTGATACGGTTCCGGATATTGATATTGCTATTTTGGATGTTATGCTGCCAGATACAGACGGATTTTCCGTGTGCAAATATATTCGTCAGCGAAGTCAAACAATCGGGATTTTAATGCTTACGGCGAAAACACAAGAAATGGATAAAGTAACGGGGCTCATGAGTGGTGCGGACGACTATGTGACAAAGCCGTTTAGTCCAGCAGAGCTTACAGCACGCATTGATGCACTGTACCGGCGTGTTGCCATGAGCGACAAGGATACAAAAAATGAAATTTCATGTCCACCGTTTAAGCTCAACACTAAAAGCAGAACTCTGTATAAAAATGATAAGCCGATTGAATTGACCCAGGTGGAGTATGCTATTATGAAAAATTTCATTGAAAATCCGGAAACAGCAATGAGCCGGGAAGAAATTCTCAATACTGTTTGGGGGAAGGATTTTTTTGGTGAACTCAAAATTGTGGATGTCAACGTACGGAGAATCCGCAAAAAAATTGAGGAAAATCCGGCGGAACCCCAGTATATTCAAACCATTTGGGGTTATGGATATAAATGGAGTATTCCGCAAAGTTAACGGATAGCCAATAGAAAGAAAGGGGCGCGCAGAGGCCGATGAAAAAAAATGACAGCATTCGTTCCAGATGGCTCAAACGTTATCTGATGGTTGTCATTCTGCTGCTTTTCATTGTGCAGGCAACGATTATAGTCGTTGTGAATGATTACTATACCGCAGGAATTAAAGCAAATTTAACAAGCCGGGCCAGTGTGACGGCGGCATTTTTTAACAAATATATTATTACGGATGTCAATGACCTCTACAACAGCGCGAAAACAATGGTATATGAATTTGCCAATAAAGAGCAAATGGAAATGCAGTTTATTGACACCAATGGAAGTGTTTTATTATCATCTAATGGCATTACCCCGGCTTATAAAATTAAATCACAGGATTATCAAAATGCCCTAAAAGGGGAATTGACGATTTACCAAGGCCGCAATCCACAGACGAACGAACGGATTATGTCTGCCTGTGCGCCTATCATTGACAGTGAGGGACAGATTCATGGTGTTGTCCGCTATGTCACTTCTATGGAAAATGCGGTAAAAAACGTACTGATTGTATTTGCCATTTCAGTCGCCATTATTTTGATTATTATGGTGTTTTTAATTTCCTCGGGAATATATTTTCTGCACTCCATTATCAATCCAGTGAACCATATTACACAAAGTGCAAAAGAGGTAGCGCGGGGGAACTTGAACATTGAAATTAAAAAGGAAAATGAGGATGAAATTGGAGAATTGGCAGAGACATTGAATTTCATGGTGCAGGAATTAAAAAAGTCGGATGACATTAAAAATGAATTTATTTCCTCCGTTTCCCATGAACTTCGTACACCCCTGACCTCCATCAAAGGATGGAGTGAAACAGCGCTGGCAACTGATATGAAAGATAAAGAACAATTGCATAAATGTTTGACCATTATTGCAAGTGAGAGCCAGCGCCTCGGTAATATGGTAGAAGAATTATTGGACTTTTCACGAATTTTGCGGGACCAAGTGATGTTGAATTTGCAACAGGCGGACATTGAAAAAGAGATAGAAGACATTTTATTCATGTTAATGGACAAAATTAAGGCAAAGGGAATTATTATTTCTTATAATCCCATGTGTGATGACCCAGAAATTATGATCGACGAAGATAAAGTGCGGCAGGTCATTATTAATATATTAGACAATGCCATTAAATTTTCTGATGATGAGGGTACGATTAAAATTACAACACAAAATAAAGAGGGATACGCCTGCATCCAAATTGAGGATCAGGGAGAAGGCATAAAAGAAGATGAATTAGATCATGTGAAGGACAAGTTTTTCAAGGGTTCTTCAATGAAGCATGGGAACGGCATTGGACTTGCAATTGCAGATGAAATTGTTCGTGCGCATCGCGGGACACTAGAAATTAGCAGTGTTTATGGAGAGGGCACACTTATTACCATTTTGCTGCCGGAAGGAAAAGAGATGCCAACAGAAGAACCAACAGAAGTTATAGAAGAATTGCAAAAAGAGGAATCCTAGAGGGAAGTGATCCAAAAAAGCGCGCTAAGCGTTGTTAGAGAGGGTTACATTTGGGAAATAGAAAAAGAAACATAGAAGAAGCGGTCAGAAATTCTGACCGCTTTTTGTATATTTCCTGTAGTTAGCTGTATCCTGCGCGTGATACAATTTAAGTTGAATTGCAATAGGAATTCAGATACACCTTTTAGCGTAAAGAATAGAAAGCGGTATTGAAAAACCAATACCATAGTACATGCGGACAATTATTCTAAAACATTATACACATTCAGCTTAGTGATGCGGAAATGTACTGCTAGATTTCCTTCTGGAGAAAGAGTTGCAAGCAAAATATTAGGAATATCAGATTCCTGAACATTCTGTTTTTGCAGTTGCTTGAAGAGCCATACTTCATCTTTTTGAAGAATACGTAAAATAGGATGAATAATTTCGCCATCGATAATAAGATTGGCGCAGAGTCCCTGTGTAACATCAGCTAAATTGAGGTCTTCCGCTAAAACCGGACGTTTTTCACTTCGGGGTAAAAAACTAATATTTCCACTGGTTTCCATAATAGCATATTCAATATCATTGATATCAAAATAGCCACTAACACGGCATTCTTCCATTAAATCATGCAAATCTAATTTCATTTTCCTTAAATTTTTTTGCAGAATTTGCCCATTTTGAATGAGAATGGTCGGGGTTCCGGTCATCCACTTTCGCAGACGATAGGACTTGAGCGTGAAAAAAGAAATTAAAATAGATAGCCCAGCGTAGAGAATGAGAGCAAGTAATGCATCTAAATATTCTGTTTCTTGGTCCACTGCCATAGCGGCAGCAATTGAACCAATTGTAATACCAACAATATAGTCAAAAATACTAAGCTGGGAAATTTGCTTTTTGCCCATCAATTTTGTCATAATAAATAAAACGGCGGCAGATAAAATTGTACGAAGTGCAATATCCAAAAGCCGAATGGTAATTTCCATAATAACACCTCTTGTGTTTTTTGTTAGTTTGGCGGTAAAATGAAAACTTATACAAGTGATAAGAAAAATATAAAGGCAGAAAAGATTTTGACAAATACAAATTTGCAGATATCTTGTATAATAAAAACAGATAAAGAAAAGGAGGGCGTTTGACGTGCCAATTAAAGTATCAACACCGTCCCGGATTTGTTTATTCGGAGAACATCAGGATTATTTGCAGCTGGAAGTAGTGGCTGCGGCAATCAACTTGCGGTTTTCCGCTATAGTAGAAGACCGGGAGGACTCCATAATTGACATTAAGATTCGCGATGAAAAATTCAGCAAATTAGGAGAAGAAAATCCCGAAAATTTATACCAGGAATATCAAATTGACCTGACACAGCCAATTTTGTATGAAAATAACCGTGATTATTTGAAAAGCAGTGTCCATATCCTCAAAAAAGAAGGGTATGAATTCCCGCATGGATTTAATATAACAATGGACTCTACAATTCCGATTGGAAAAGGAATGTGTTCTTCCAGCACAATGATTATCGCCTTGATCAAAGGCTTGCTTGAGGGAATTGGACATCCGGACAAAGATGACCCGCAGAAAATAGCTTTGCTAGGCTTCCACGCAGAAGTGACAGAATTTAACGAACCGGGCGGCATGATGGATCATTATACTTCCGCTTTGGGCGACCTGGTACATCTGGATTTTGCAGGCGGCGAGACCAAGGCAGAGAAGTTAGCAGCACATCCGGCGGGCTGCTTCATCTTGTTTGATTCGTTGCAGCAGAAAAATACGACAAAAGTGCTGGCAGATTCTAAAATCCCAACGCTGGAGGCATTGGAACAGCTAAAACCATTTGGCATCAGCAGTGTGAAGGACTTCGTTAGAAATGAAGAAAATATGGTGTACTTAGACAAGCTGGACGATTTTAGAAAACGTAAGTTGACTGCCAACATTGCAAATTATAAAATTATGCAGGAAGCGTTGGCACTGCTGGGACAAGATACTGTTGCACCGGAAAAATTGGGGAAACTGATTTATGACCATCATAAAAATCTGCGTGACGGCCTAAATGTGTCTACGCCAACGATTGAAAAGATTTTGGATACCGCTTTAGAAGCGGGCGGCCTGGGCGGAAAAGTAAACGGTAGCGGTGGCGGCGGATGCCTCTATGTATACGCTTACGAAAAAGATGCCGAGGCGATTATGGAAGCAGTCAAAAAGATTGGTTATCCAGGTAAAATATTGTCTCAAGACACTGGTGTGAGACGCGACGCATAATAAGAAAGGAGCAATCAAAAATGAAATGTATCGTATTGGCAGCAGGGAAAGGTACGCGTTTACAATCGGAAAAATTTAATGCGCCGAAGGTGCTGCGTAAGGCAAACGGACGTCCGTTGATTTCTTATGTGCTGGAAAACACGGATTTTATCCCCAAAGAGGATACCATTGTCGTGGTTGGATACAAACGCGAAATGGTAGAGGAACAACTGGATCCCGCTTATAAAGTGGCGGTGCAGGAGGAACAAAAAGGGACAGGACACGCAGTTCAAATGGCAGCGCCGTATTTTGAAGGATACGAT
>CALLNG010000046.1 GCA_938005345.1 uncultured Clostridia bacterium | reverse complement strand
GTTAAAATCCCGTGCCAACTGTCCAATTTCATCATTTCGCTTTATGGGGGCGCGGCGGGCGTACTGGCCAGCCGCTATTTCATTGGCCGCGCTGCTTAGTTGTTCCATAGGACGCAGCAGTTGCCGCAGTAGGAACAGCAAAGCAGCGGACAGAACTAACGATAGGATCACGCTAATCCATACAAAGTAGGTCACGAGCGATTGATAATAGTCTATTAAATATTGGGAATCGTGGGAAATGGACAGCGACAAGGCATCTTCCTGCGGCAAACGCCCGCCGATATACAGGCGCAGCCTCCCGTCCAATTTGCGGTATTGTGCCGTGGGTGAGGTGGAGTCTAGTTCCGGGCGGGGCCCTTCGAAATAGGCCGTGTTGGTAAAAAGCAGCGTACCATCCCGGAATATTTCCAATTCCGTTCCGGGATTGCCGCGCGAGAAGGAGGAAAACAACTGGTACAGCGTCAAATCGGAGCCAGGCCCCTGGTTTGCGATGCCGGCAATGAGGTGGGACAGAGTCTGCGAAACAAACTGATATTCCGTCAGGCCGCGCTGGATATCCATTTGGCGGGTTTGCTGGAAACTTTGGTGTAATAGTGCATAAGTACTAGCGTCTAGAGCCAGTAAAAACAAAATGAGAACACAAAAATAAATTTTATAGCGAAATTTCATGATGAAACCTCCAAGCGGTATCCGTATTTATAGACTGTTTTAATAGCGTCTTCCCAGTGCAATTTTTTGCGCAGCCGCTGCACATGGACGTCCACCGTGCGCGTTTCGCCGGTATAATCAAACCCCCAGACCAGTTCCAGAATTTTTTCCCGCGACAACGCAATATTTTTGTTGCGGATAAACAGTTCCAGCAGTTCAAATTCTTTTAGCGTCAGTTCCACTTGCTGCCCGTCTACAAACACCTTGTGTTCTTCTAACAATACGCGGGCTTTTTGGTAGCAAAATTCAAGGGATTCCCGCCCGCAGCGCCGTAGTACCACGCCAATACGCGCTATGAGTTCAATGGCTTCAAAGGGTTTTGTGATATAATCTTCCGCACCAAGTGTCAGTCCGTGGACTTTATCCTGAACACTGTCTTTTGCGGTTAAAAAAATAACGGGGATTGAAAAACGGCGAATCGTTTCCATGAGCTGAAAGCCATCTTCGCCTGGCAGCATGACGTCCAAAATAATAAGATCAATGCCGCCTCCTTGCAGTAGAGAAACAAGACCGTTTCCATCATGACGTAAAATGGCGCTATGACCTACCATTTTTACATTCAGCGCGATCAAATCACAAAGAGCGGGTTCGTCTTCTATAATTAAGATTGTTGCCATCTTAAACGTTGCTCCTTTATTGTTTTTTTCTAGTATAGCAAAAAAGGCCGGGAAAGTCATCACAGAGTTGTAAACAGAAAATGAACGTTGACAAACAGGTGGGGGCATACTATAATAAAATAGAACTCATAGGCCAAGAGGGGGTGCGGCAGAATGGATACAACAGTGCAAGCGCGTGTGATGCTTCATACCTATTTAGAGGAAAATAGTAAACCGGAAAACTGGCAATTTCTTATCACAGTAGGCGGGCCAACCGGCGAACACCATGGCGCCGCGGAAGTAGAGGAAACCGTATGGCAGTATTTGCAGCAGTATCAAGGATGTCTGCTGACGCAAATTCCACCGTTTATTGACAAAGCAGTTACGCCGCAGTCCATTGCCACGTTTTTTTGGGATGCGTTGCAGGAACAGTTGGCAAACCAGGGATATCATTTGCTTTCAATCGAAGTGGAACGTTCGGATGGTGAAACGTTTACCATGCGTTCCAAAAGTTTAGTGCCGCGGCAGCAGGCCGCGCTGGTTGTACAGCCGCAGATGGCGCTGCGGCAAAACAGCCGCCAATGGCTGCAATGGGTAAGCGCACTAGCCATTTTGATGCTGTGCGGGGCAGGGATTGCCCTTTGGGTTTGGCACGTTGGCGGTGGACGCCCTGTAGGCCAGCAAATATGGGAGCACCTATACGGCGGAGATTTTTCGGGATATAACCCGGGCTTCTTTTCACTGTTCGCTTCTCCGGCGCCGCTGCCATATGGCATTTACACACTATGCCAGTTGATAGCAAAAACGGGAAATACCGCGTATTTTATGGTGCTGGCGCTGCTATATCTCGTGTCGTCGTTTGGCTGGATGCTATGGACCAAAGGAAAAGAGCGCGTGGTATTATGTGCGCTGTTGGCGGCGGCGTGGTTTGTTTCGCCGCAAATGCTATATGTATTATTTGTACAGGGAAATCTGCCGCTGGCGTTTTGCTTGGCAGGGATTCCGTATTTTCTATATTTATTGTATGATTATTTGTCTTATAGAAAACTGGGCGCGTTGTATAGAACTGCGTTTTGTGTACTATGTATGATACTTTGCCATCCTATGGCAGCCATGTTTGCATTGGCGGCAGGATTGTTGTTCCTGCTGCTGCATGGGCTGATGAACAGGGAATGGAAAAAGCCGCTGGCATTGTCCGGCGCGCTAGCAGGCGGTGTACTGCTTTCGGGATTTTGGCTCGTTCCGGTGTTGCGCTCCGGTACCATAAGCTGGCTGGAGGAATTCCCACTGGATTCCATTTTGGATGTGCTGGCGCCTATCATAGAGGGGCGTAGCGGTACGTTTTATATCGGACTTGCTGTGTTGGGTGTGTCGGTTGTAGGGGCACTATGCAGCAATTGGCGCAAGGCTGCGGGATTTTGGACGGCAGCAATTGGTTTAGTAATTTTGATAGGTTCCCGGCAGATGGTGTGGATGGCAGCGGGGATGATGGTCCTGCTGGGGCTGGTGGTTGCCTCTTTGATTCGCTGGAAGCCTTGCCCCAAATGGGTGTTGTTTGTCTGCGCTGCAATTCTGTTTGCAGATGGTATTGTTTCCTTTTACGGAACCCAGCCCTGGTCGGACGTGCAGCAGCAGGTAACGCTGCCGCCGCAAATGCAGCAGCAATGGATCAGCGCATTAGGTGATGTTGCACCGGAGGACGGCGCGTATGTGGTTCAAAACCGTAAAATGCGGATAAACCGTGGACAGCGGATGGAAGCGGCTTTTGAACGGGGACATTACTATTATGTCTTTGACCGGAGTTTGGAAAACGGCGCGGGAATCGTTATGATGGAAAAAAACAAAGTGCCTCAAAATAGAATGGACAAGCTGATGGATGCGGCGACCAAGAGCGGATACCGCTACCAAGGAGAGATGCAGGGCGCCTATGTATTTTGGCAGGAAACGCCGGAACAGTTTGGAACATCG
>CALLNG010000045.1 GCA_938005345.1 uncultured Clostridia bacterium | reverse complement strand
TTTCGAGGTATCAACCGGCTCTAACAGCAATCCTACATCAATCAGGCCCTTGTCCATGCGGTCCTTAATATAATCTGCCATTTCGTTGTATAGGTTGAACTGTACCAACGGATATTTTTCTGAAAACTGCTTGATGAGCTTGGCAAACAGCCGGCTGCCAACGGCCTCGGTAGCACCGATGGAAATAACACCGCTGACCTCTGTATTTTTTTCTGCAAAAGCCTGTTCCAGACGGTCTGCCAGTTCCACAATTTCTTCTGCCCGTTGGCGGAAAAAGATACCATCTTCGGTCAGTGTCAGCCCATTTTTTCCCCGGAGCATCAATGTGGTGCCCAATTCTTTTTCTAAGTCCATCAGCTGTCGGCTCAAGGTCGGTTGGGTCACATACAAAATATCCGCAGCCCTGGTAATGTTTTCCTCTTGCGCTGCCGCCAAAAAATAGCGGAGTGTTCGAAGCTCCACATCGATCCCCCCTCTTTTTTAGTTTTTATATTATTATAACACAATCATACGCTATTTTCAATAACCAATAACCATAGATCCTTTTCTTGACATGCATTTACAATCATCGGCGTTAATTCTGCGGTGCCCCATCTTTTGTGATAAATTTTTCAAACTGCTTAACGGCTGGCGGCTTTTTTTGCTGACTCACTTTTTTTCTGTGAAAACCTAGCAGCAGTAACTATGGGAAAAGCCTTAAAGCATTGACACGAGCCACTTTTTTTGATATAATTTCTGTAAAATATAAGGGAAAAGGGTTGACAAATAAATGAGAACATACGACAATTTTGCATATCTACATACGGGGATTGTTTACCCTTTTTTAGAAAAGGTCTTTTTTCTTTTGGAGTGAGTTAAAAACGCTGGGTGTTGTGTAGTTTCGCACAATGCCTGGTGTTTTTTGATTTTATAAAAGCCATAAAAAATAAAATGGAGGGTTTTTTATGAAGAAACGATTCCTTTCAGCAGTAATGATAGTTTGTATGCTGTTTACGCTGCTACCGGCAGGGGCATGGGCGACGGAAGTGGAGGAGGCTCTGTTGCCAAGCGGCAGGACATACAGCATGAAGCTTGCTTATCCTATTGAAAGCAACGCGGTTTCTGCAAACATTGCGGATGCAGCCGGAATGAGCGCTGCAAATAGTATTGGTACGGAGGATACGCCCAGCCTTTTGGCAGACGGCGAATATGCCACTTGGGAAGAAGCCGGTGAAGCCGCCGTTGAGGGCGTGGATTATACCTTGTCCTTTGACGATAGTGTTTGTACCGTTTATACTGCATTGGGGCTGGCGAAAATCGCCAACTATGTAGACTCAAAGGAGACCTCGTTTATCGGCTGGACGGTTAAGCTGGGAAATGATATTGACCTTAGTACCGCCGGCGTAATCGGTTACGGCAAGGATACGGTCAACGAAACAAACAGCTGGGATCCTATCGGAGAGTTTGAATATGATTTTTCCAGCGATAATGTTACCATCACGCCCTTCCAGGGGGTATTTGACGGCGATGGACACAAGGTGCAGAATCTGTATATAAATGCATCACTCAGCAGCACCGGTCTTTTTAGCTGCGTCTTTACGGATATGAAGGTCGGCGGTGAGCAGGTTGTCATTAAGGATGTTACCATCGAAGGGGCGGATATTACCGGCAATTTCATGGCCAACTCCTTTTTGGTGGGCTTTTTATCTGAAGCGATCATAACCGGATGCACCGTAGACGAAACGTCCGTGCTGACCATTCCCGGCAACGATGTAGACATGAACGGCGGGTTTGTGGGCGGCGCGCAGATATCGGGGCTGAATCTGGGCGGCGAACTCTATATTAGAAACTGCATAAACAACGGTACCATTTCCGGCGGTATGCTTACGGGCGGCATCGCCGGCGCAACGGGCCAACGGCTTTTAAACTGCGTCAACAATGGCCCCGTATCCGCTAATATGACAGCGGGCGGTATCGCGGGATATTATCAGGAAGAGGGCGGCATTGCGCCGTTTGAAATTTTAAACTGCGTCAACAACGGCAGCGTTTCAACGAACAACGGCTGGGCAGGCGGGATTGCCGGGGAAGTTTATGTTTCCAGCGAAAGCAGCCTGATCGCCTACTGCTATAACACCGGTTCGATCCTCGGTGGGTCACAAGCGGGCGGTATCGCAGGCGATCTTACAAATAGCCAAATAGAGAATTGTTATAATATCGGTACGGTTTCCAGCCGGGCGGCGGATGCGGCGGATTTGGGCGGAATTGCCGGTCATTTTGCAAACAGCTCTATTTTAAACTGCTATAATACCGGAATGGTTCTAAACGGTGCGGCGGAATCTTCCGGCGGGATCGTGGGCAGCAACAGTACCGATGTAGAAAACTGTTTTTATCTGGAAGGCACGGCGCAAACGGACGGCGGCGGTTCCACCTCCATTTCGCAGCAGCAGCTTGCAACGGAGGCGACGTTTACGGACGCCGGCTGGGATTTCAGCGACATTTGGGCGATGGACAGTTACCTTAACCGTCCCGTCTTTTCGGAAAACCGCGAGCCGGTGACTGTAATCAGTACGCCCCAGGAGCTGGCGGATTTCCGCGACAGCGTAAATGACGGCGAACCCTATGCGGGCAAAATGGCCGTGCTTGCGGCGGATATAGACCTTAGCGAGCTCTGCGGCGAAGGGATTGGCAGCTGGACGCCCATCGGCAGCGAGGAAACTCCGTTTATGGGAACCTTTGACGGCCGCGGCAATGAAATCAGCGGGCTGTATATCGATAGCAGCTCCAACTTCCAAGGCCTGTTTGGCTATGTGGGAGAGGATGGTGTTGTAAGAGGTGTCAATGTTTCAGGTACCGTCAAAGGCGCATACTCTGTCGGCGGCGTGGTCGGCAGAAATGATGGTATCGTAGAGAACTGCTATAACGGCTGCACGGTATCCAATACTGCCAACAATGTAGGCGGTGTGGTCGGCTTTAATAACGGAACGGTCAAAAGCTGCTACAATGACGGAGCAATAAGCGGCGGAGCGTATGTCGGCGGTGTGATCGGAAATAATAACGAATCCGACAGCCGAGTGGAAAACTGCTATAACAAGGGCACCGTGAACGGTGTTGGAGATGTAGGCGGCATAACGGGTGCGAATTCTGGTACGATCGTAAACAGCTACAACGTGGGAAGCGTTTCCGGTACAGCCTATGTGGGCGGTATATCCGGCTACGGAAATGGCACGGCGACAAGCAGCTATTATCTGGAAGGTACGGCACAAACCGATGCGGGCGGCGGAGAAATGAAAACAGCAGAACAGCTTGCAGCGCAGTCCACCTTCACCGGCTGGGATTTCAGCGGCACTTGGGTGATGGATGAATGGCTGGCTCGGCCGATACTACAAAACCCGCGCGAAAACGGCGGTGCAGGTACGGAAGAGGACCCGTATGTAATACCGGATCTTGGGACGCTGGAGCGGTTCCAAAAAGCGGTGGAAAGCGGAAACAGCTACGAAGGGCAGTATGTAGCGCTGGCAAGCAGCATCGACATGTCGTCGAAGTACGGCACGGACATTGACGGCGCAGAGGTATCCTGGACGCCGATTGGAAGCAGCGGCGCTCCGTTTTTAGGGACGTTTGACGGCGCGGGGTATGAGATCAGCGGGCTTTATATCAACGCTGATACCGATCACCAGGGCTTATTCGGCTATCTGGGCGGGGACGGAATCATCCAAAACCTCACCGTATCCGGTATGGTAAGCGGCAGGTACCAGGTTGCCGGTATCTTAGGCTACAATTACGGCGGAAGCGTGATCAACTGCGTCAACAACTGTGCGGTAACGGGCGCAACGTTTGTTGGAGGAATTGTCGGCGGAAACATCGGGAGCGGACCGCTCTTAAGTTCGGTACAGGGATGCAGCAACTACGGAACGATTACCTGCACGAACGCCTCCTCTGGAAATGCGGGCGGCATTGTCGGTTCCAATTCGAGCTCGAATGTACTGATTGACGGTTGCACAAACTACGGGGCGGTTGCAGGCGCTTCCGGTACAATGTATGGTTATACCGGCGGTATTGCGGGTATGAATTACGGTACGGTGAAACGCTGCGTGAACGAGATCGACGCGCAAATTTCCGGCGGCGAGGCATACTCCATCGGCGGGATTGTCGGCTACAACTTCAGTGGGATATCAAATTGTTATAATCTTGGCGCGCTTTCCATAGCAGACGGCGCTGAATCGGCCTATGTAGGTGGCGTGGCCGGCGTGAGTTATCAGGAGGGGTATCCGGCGGAAACGTCGGCTCCGCCTCGGATTGAAAACTGCTACAGCTATACCGACAGCGTGGACAGCGTGGTTGCAGGCGCCCAGGAAAATTCGGTATTCGGCAGCTATTACCTTGCAGATGCTGAAACGGCTGAAGCAAACGGCGTAACCGGCAAGACGGCGGCGCAGTTCGCCTCCGGCGAGGTTGCGTACCTGCTGCAAGGAGGGCAGGCTGACGATGGAACCGGGAATATTCCCCAGGTATGGGGGCAGACGCTTTCGGGAGAAACGCCGGACGCGTACCCCGTACTGACGGACGAAAGCGCAAAGGCGCTGCTAAAAGTATCGTTTATGGTAGCGGGCGAGCTGGACGGCGCCTATACGGAATATGCGGCGGCGTACACGAACCCGAACGGTACGGTTTCACTTCCGGAAGAGCCGGAATCTGAGGTTTACGAATTTGAAAGATGGTCGCAGACGGCAAGCACGGACGGGACGGAGTTTACCGCGTCTACGGTGGTAAGCGAGAATATGACCGTCTATGCGGTCGGCCAGGAGATGTACGGCGAGACGGACAGTGAAAAAACGATTACCGTTACGTATGGAACCGGCGGAACGCAGGATTTATCGGAGTATATGACCTATGCGGGCGAAACGGAAGCGAGCGGTAAGTTTACCTATACCATCACGGGTGGTAATACGACAACCGCGACAGCAAACGGAAACACGGTTGCGGCGGCGATCGACGGCGATACGCTGACGATCCCGGCGGATACGAATGCAGATACGTATACACTGACAATTCAGGCAACGGAGAAACAGCCGGTAATCTCACTGCTTTCTGTCAATTACGGAACCGGGCCAGTAACGTTTACATTAACGGTTACAGTAGCTCCTGCCATGCCTGTTTTGGCGGAGGGCGAAGAAGTTACGGCAGCGCGTGTGAGGCGTGGGCAGAAGCTGTCTACCTCTGGAATTACCGGCGTAGTGAACGGAATTGGCGGCCAACCCCTGGAAGGAACATGGACATGGAAGAGCGACCGTGAGATGGAGGATACGGGAACGTTTGAGGAAACAGCAGTGTTTACTCCGACAGACACAAATTATGCGCCGTTTGAGACGGTTGTTTCCGTAACGGTATACCGTCCTTCTTCCGGCGGAGGCTCCATAACCCGCTACACGGTTACCTTTAACTCCCAGGGCGGCAGCAAGATTTCAAGTGAAACGGTCAACAGAAATGCTATGGTCACCGAGCCATCAGAACCTACCCGCGAAGGATACACGTTTGAAGGCTGGTTTACCGATAAAGATTGTACCGAGGCGTATGATTTTAATACGAAAGTGACGAAAAATATCACCCTTTACGCAAAATGGACGGAGGAAGAGACAACGGAACCGGTTGACCCGCAACCCACGCCTGGAACGGAGCCAGAGCCGGACAAATGGGAAAACCCGTTTAACGATGTCGCGGGAAACGATTGGTTCTATGATGCAGTACAGTACGCGGTGAAAAACGGCTTGTTTGGCGGCGTGACGAAAACGGAATTTGCACCGAATGAAGCAATTACCCGCGGTATGCTGGTAACGGTGCTTTGGAGAGCGGAAGGCCAGCCGGTGGTAAATTACTTGATGACCTTTGAGGACGTGGATCAGAATGCATACTATGCCGAAGCGGTACGCTGGGCTGCCAGCCAAGGGATTGTTTTGGGACATTCGGACAAGGAATTTGCACCGGACGACCTTATCTCTCGTGAGCAGTTGGCCGCGATACTGGAGCGTTACGCGGACTTTAAGGGCATTGCGACTGATGAGACCGGCGATCTTGCGCGGTTCACAGACGCGGCCCAAGTATCCGGTTGGGCGCTGGGCAATGTGCAGTGGGCAGTCGGCGCAGGCTTGATAACAGGCCGCAACGATGGCAGCCTCGACCCGCAGGGCAGCGCGACAAGAGCCGAAGCTGCGGCTATCCTGCAAAGGTTTTTAGAAAAATAACGTTATACGCCTTCGCATAGGAAGGCTGATTGTAACCACACCAAGCCGTCCGCTGAAAGGTGCTCCTTTTGGCGGGCGGCTTCGTTATTTCATTTGATACTGTAGTTGAAGCGGGAAAAACTATGCAACCAAATAATTGGGTTTCACTCATTTTCATCAATTATGCAGATAGTTATGTTGAACGCAGGATATGAAACAGCCGTAATACAGCCGGCACTGACAATAAGGTAAATGCTGCGAGTTTCCGTTCTTTGTGCATATCATAAATCATTTATTGTCAAATAGCACGGAACCGCTCCCGTGCTTTACTCAAAAATAGTTCCGCAGGCCTTGAAAAAGCCTGGTATTTTTTCCATACCAAATCAAAATGTATGCGATAATCCAACGCAAGAGGCACAAAACAAAGCTTGCTGCTCTCTGACGTATTGGCGATCTTATCAATTCCAACCATATACCCAATTCCTTCTTCTACCATTAAGGCGGCATTAAAAAACAAGTTATAGGTCGCCGTTATATTCAATCTGTCCATATCTTGCTGCATCCATTTTTGAATCGTCTTATCCTGTGTTGTCTGACGGGAAATAATCAAAGGCAAATCCCATATATCCTCCGGGTAGATCATGGCTTTGCCGGCAAGAGGGCTATCTTTCCGCATAATAATCCCCCAGCGTTCCGTAGCGGGGAGCCTGACATATTCATATTTGGAAACATCCGCCGGTTCCACAAAAATTCCGAAGTCAATTAGGCCTTTGTCCAGCTTTTCTTGCATATCGTCGGCATCGCCACTTACCAGATGGTAATGAATATTTGGGTATTGTTCTTGAATATCCTTTGCAAGCTGCGCAATCAGGCGGACAGCGTCCGCCTCCCCGCCGCCAATGTAAATATCGCCGCCTATCTCGGTATCGGAAAAGGTCATTTCCGCCTCTGTTTTATCTGCAAGTGCAACCAGTTCCTCCGCCCGTTTCCGTAGGAGCTGCCCTTCGCCGGTAAGCGTCACCTTCCGTTTTCCCCGTATCATTAACGTTTTGCCAAACTCTTTTTCCAAATCCATCAGCTGACGGGAAAGGGTCGGCTGTGAGACATGAAGAAAATTGGCGGCAGCAGTAATGTTTTGTTCTCGTGCAACAGCAAGAAAATACCTCAAAACGCGTAATTCCATATTCCGTACGCTCCTTACAATATAATACGGATACTAGTATATCATATTTATTTATAACATTCAAGCATAATAATAGATTGATTATTCGCAATAAAAATGGTAAATGGTGTTTATTATAACTAAAATGAATGGTTTATTATTTAATATAAGTATTAGACATCTTTAAATGCGTATGTTATACTATACATATAATCGGATATGACAAGAGGTGAGAAGCGTGGAAATCATGAACGAAGCAAAGGTACGGCAAAATTTAATAGATGCTGGTTGTGACAGCGCTACGATAAATGACTTTTTTCAGATAGTTGGCGCCGGCCAGCTGACAAGACGGCTTATGCTGCTACAAAGGCACAGAAAAAAATTATTGGACGGCATACATAAATGGCAGCATGAAATTGACTGTTTGGATTATCTGATTACGCAGATGGAAAAACAAAGCGGCTAAAAAGAGGGTAAACCCATATGCGGCGGATAGCAAAGCATTGCACGGGTGCTTGCGGAAGCGGCAAACAGCATATCCGGCGGCGATATGGTAAAGAGCGGGCCAGCTATAGCCGGTTTAACAAGCTATGGGCTTTCGGAGAAAATGGTTTCCCTTTTTTGCACCGGCGGTTCTCCGGGTATCAGCACAAACGTGCCGTACCGGAGGATCCTTTGCCTGGGCAGTGCCATTACAAATGGATTCCGGGGAACGGCGGACTCTTCCGTATCACAGGTGACAAACTGGCTTGAACAAAATGGGTTTTATCAATAGAAACGGAGGAATGGAACATGAAAAAAATATTGCCTATGCTGCTGATCTTTTGCCTGATGACAGTCCTTCCAACGGGGTGCAGCGCCGCACCACAGCGGGAGGGCAATAACGGCGATCCCGTGATTACGCTTCAAATCGGCAATACAATGATGACCGTAGACGGTTCGCAGCAGGAAATTGATCCCGGACGCGGTACTGTGCCGGTAATCGATAATGACCGGACGCTTCTTCCCGTTAGGGCAGTTGTGGAAGCAATGGGCGGCGCAGCCGCATGGGATGAGGAAACACAGACGGCGGTGCTTGCCAAAGGCGATACGGTTATCCTTCTTAAAATTGGCAGCGATATTGCGTTCATAAACGAAACTTCCCATACGCTGGATACGGTGCCGGTTACCATCAATGACCGGACCATGCTTCCCATCCGCTTTATTGCGGAAGGCTTTGGATATACCGTGGGCTGGGACGGCAGTACACAAACGGTTACTTTGACGCCCGGTGCAGAGGTACAGGAAGAAGCGGTAATGACAAACCAGCCGGAAAATACAAATCTTCCGGCAGAGGAAACAAGCAATTCGATTGTTGTGTATTTCTCTCAAACAGGAACCACAAGGCCGCTTGCTCTTAAAATTGCGGAATTGACCGGATCGGACGTATATGAAATTGTACCGGAGATTCCCTACACGGATGAAGATATTGATTACGCAAACAACAGCAGCCGGGCAAACCGGGAACAAAACGATGGTTCCGCACGTCCGGCGATTGCGGGGGAACCAATCGACCTGTCTGGTTACGATACCGTGTATCTTGGCTACCCCATTTGGTGGGGAACCATTCCGAGAATCATACAGGCCTTCATGGATACCTATGGTTTGTCTGGCAAGACAATTATGCCGTTTTGTACTTCCCACAGCAGTGGGATTGAAAGTTCTGTTTCCGTAATCCGGCAGTATTGCCCGAACGCAGAGGTAAAAGACGGATACAGGGGTTCCGGGCAAATCAATGAGGATGAAATTGAACAATGGCTTTCCGATAACGGAATGGCCCAGTAGGAAGAGGTGTAGAACATGAATAAAATGGTATCATTCCTCATGACAATTGTTTTGCTTACCATGTCCGGCTTCTTTGCTTATGCGGCAGGTGATGCGGAAATGACCCTGGAAAACAATGTTGTGACGGTGACGGACGCCCCGGAAAACAGCACTTTGATTACAGCCTTTTACAAAGACAATGCGCTGTCCGGTGTAAAGCTATACAAAGGCAGCGGAACGATTACAGCGGATATTTCACAGCAGATGGAGGATGCGGATTTGATGAAAGCATTCCTGTGGGATATGGAAACGCTTGAGCCGCTGACGGAAACTATGGCAACTATGAACAATCCAGGAAATTTTAATTTTGAGACAAGAACCGTTATGCTCAACAGCGGTTATGAAATGCCAATCAACGGCATTGGAACCTACAGCCTGCACGGCGACACCTGTATCAATTCCGTTAAATCAGCCTTGGCAAGCGGCGTGCGCCTAATTGACACCGCTTCCGCTTACGGCAACGAGGCGGAGGTGGGGCAGGCAGTCCGCGAGGCAATGGAGGAATACGGCATTGACCGGGAAGAAATTTTTGTTACCACAAAGATCTATCCGGGCAGCGAGATGGCAAACCCGGAAGAGTCAATCCAGGCGTGCATTGACCGGCTGAATATCGGCTATGTGGATCTGATGCTCCTGCACCATCCCGACCCGAACGATGTTGAGGCGTATAAGGCAATGGAAAAATTTGTGGCAGAGGGCAAAATCCGGTCCATCGGCCTGTCAAACTGGTATGTAGAGGAATTAGAAGAATTTTTGCCGCAGGTGGACACGAAACCTGCTCTGGTGCAGAACGAGATCCATCCCTATTATCAGGAAAACGATGTGATTCCCTATATCCAGTCCCTTGGCATTACCGTGCAGGGCTGGTATCCGCTGGGCGGCAGAGGGCATACAGCGGAGCTTCTGGGCGACCCGGTTATTTCTGAAATCGCCGAGGCGCATGGGGTGTCCTCCGCACAGGTCATTCTTCGGTGGAATTTACAAAAGGGCGTGGTGGCCATTCCCGGTTCTAGCAACCCCGATCACATCAAGGAAAACAATGAGCTGTACCATTTCAGTCTGACCGATGAGGAAATGCAGCGGATCAACGCCCTTGACCGGGGAGAAAAGCATGATTGGTATTGATAAAATAAACGGAGGCAGCTATGGACATTTTCGAGCGGGATTTGGCGGGAGAGGCTATTTCCATTCACGATCCCGAATTTTATAAAATCAATGAGGTAATTGAGCAGACACAAAAAATACTGGCAAAGCTCAACCTTGCCTATCACACAAAAGAAGAAGTGCAGGCGCTTTTTTCGGAACTGACAGGGAGGCGGATTGATGCATCCTTTGAGCTGATGCCGCCCTTTTACGCGGACTTTGGCAGGAATATTATCGTCGGCAAGGATGTTTTTATCAATCAAAACTGCACCTTTATGGACAGGGGCGGCATTACGCTGGAGGACAAGGTTTTAATTGCACCGCGGGTTAATCTTGTAACCATCAACCACAGCATTGCCCCAAAGCAGCGGCGCGATACTGAGTCAAAGCCGATCCACATTTGTAAAAATGTATGGATCGGCACAGGCGCAACTGTAATGCCGGGCGTGACGATTGGTGAAAACGCCATTATCGCCGCCGGTTCGGTTGTGACAAAAGATATTCCGGCCAATTGTGTTGCGGTTGGAAATCCATGCCGTGTGATTCGAAAGATAAATGAGGAATGTTGAATATGAATTATAACGATTTTTTAACCAGACAACAGCAAATCAAAAAACTGTCTATTGCGGAGCAGAAAAATTTTTATGAACAGCTATTGAAAAAGAAATACGACAAAACCGAAGTGCGCATACTTGCAAGTTTTTATTATGGGCAGCTATTTTATCAGGAAGGAAATTTCAGAAAAACCATAGAGATTATAGAACCAATCATAGTGGACTATCAAAGCTATCCGTATACCCCTAAGTTATTGTCCTGTTTTAACCTGATAGGTGTGGCAACACATTGCGAGACAGAATATAATGTTTCCCGTTTTTTCTATGAAACGGCATTAAAAATTGCCATGGAA
>CALLNG010000044.1 GCA_938005345.1 uncultured Clostridia bacterium | reverse complement strand
GAGTATTGGGTCCAACCACCGTGCCGCGTCCAATTTCGCAGGCTCCCTCCAATAGTGTACCAGGATAGATAATAGCATCCGGCTCCATTTTCGTTTCAGGCGAAATATAAGTGGAATCCGGATTGATGAAGGTCACTCCTTCCAGCATATGCCGCCGGATAATTTTTTGTTTCATTGCTTCATTCGCCTGGCTTAGCTGCACTTTGTCATTAATTCCCATAATTTCTTTATCATCCGCTAAGCGAAATGCACCGATGCGGTAGCCAGTTCTCAATAAAATGGCAATGGTATCTGTTAAATAATATTCTCCCTGCGCATTATCATTGCCCAGTTCATTCAGCGCAGCGCGCAACAGTCCCGTATCAAAACAATACAGGCCAGAATTAATTTCCGTTACTACTTTTTGTGCCGCAGTCGCATCCTTTTCTTCTACAATATATTTGACAGAATCATTTTCATCCCGAATTCCCCTGCCATATCCTGTAGGTTCCTCTACATCTGCCGTGATAATTGTCGCCGCAAAACGGTTTTTTAAATGATATTCCACTGCCTCCCGCAAAGTTTCCTGCGAAATGAGCGGAACATCCCCCGAGAGTACCAACACACAACCACCATCATCAATATTGGGCATGGCCGATTTAACTGCGTCTCCCGTCCCAAGCTGTTCCTCCTGTAGGGCGTAAAGTTTATCTTCTCCCAAACACTCCTTTACTTGCTGTGCCTGGTGTCCAACAACAGTTACAATTTTTCCCGCTCCCGCCCCTTCTGCAGCCTGATAGACCCATTTTACAATTGGCCTAAAGCACACTTCATGTACCAATTTACTCTTTGAGGATTTCATACGTGTACCCGCACCAGCTGCCAAGATGATAGCCGATACATTCGACAATTCTAACGCCTCCTCTCTACCATATAAAAAAATCCTTTGTCCATTGAATCCAATGCATACCTTTCATACTCTTCCTATTATTGTATTTGGGCTGCACAATCATTTCTTTTTTATTATATCATTAAATCGACTTTTTTTGAAGAGACTTCATCAAAAAAAACATCAGATTTATGGAAAAGAATCTGGTACATTTTTATACAAAACAGATAAAACCCTGAAAATTGTAAATATTTTTTCATTTTCCCTTGCATTTTATCTATTTCATGATATAATGGAGATAATTTACATTCCAGGTGGCATTAGTATGCTTGTGGTAATTCTAGTGCCAGCAAATACGCGCACAGCGAAAAGGAGTTTGTACTATGAAAAACATCATTGACGAAGGAATCAAAAACAGGGCAAAATTTGAAAACATTCCCCCACTAACACAGGAAGAGGTCAAGAATGCGCTGGATTTTATCATCAAAAAAACCGCCCCG
>CALLNG010000043.1 GCA_938005345.1 uncultured Clostridia bacterium | reverse complement strand
AAGCAAGTTTTGGCGGAAACGGCCCTGTTTTCCCTTTAACATATCGGAAAGGGACTTCAACGGGCGGTTACCCGGCCCTGTAACCGGTTTCCCACGACGGCCGTTATCAATCAGCGCATCTACTGCTTCCTGCAGCATTCTTTTTTCATTACGCACTATGATATCCGGCGCGCCCAAATCCAACAGCCGTTTCAAACGGTTGTTACGGTTAATCACACGGCGGTATAAATCATTGAGATCAGAGGTAGCAAAGCGTCCGCCATCCAACTGCACCATGGGCCGTATTTCCGGTGGAATGACCGGAACAACATCCAAAATCATCCATTCTGGGCGGTTGCCCGACTGGCGGAATGCCTCTACGACTTCCAGCTTTTTGATAATGCGCAGTTTTTTCTGCCCCTGCGCCGACTCCATTTCTTGGCGCAGCTCCTTCGCCATTTCTTCCAAATCAATTTCACTTAGCAAATCGCGGATTGCTTCTGCACCCATTGCTGCTTTGAATTTATCTGGACCGTATTTTTCCACGTTATCGCGGTATTCTTTTTCTGTCAGCAATTCTTTTTTCTGCAAATGTGTTTTCCCGGGATCGGTTACGACATAAGCAGCGAAATATAAAATCTTTTCCAACGTCCGCGGCGTCATATCCAGGATAAGTCCCATACGGCTTGGAATTCCTTTGAAATACCAAATATGAGATACTGGTGCAGCCAATTCAATATGCCCCATCCGCTCCCGGCGCACCTTAGCCCGTGTTACTTCAACACCGCATCGGTCACACACAAGCCCTTTATAACGGATTCGTTTATATTTTCCACAGTGGCATTCCCAATCTTTTGTTGGGCCAAAAATCTTTTCACAAAACAATCCGTCCCGTTCTGGTTTCAGCGTCCTATAGTTAATGGTTTCCGGTTTTTTTACCTCACCATGGGATAACGACCGTATTTTTTGCGGAGAAGCCAGCCCTATCTGTATCGCGTCAAAATTATTATACTCCAACAATTCTCAGCTCTCCCTTCGTTCTTTTCCGTTTTCATTTCTGTTCCCGCATCACAAATCCTTTTATAGGTCATCCTCAGGAGAAGAGAATTCCAGCGGCTCCAGCCCACCTAGCGCAGACAGTTCATCTGTATCCCCTTCCAATTCCTCAATCATAAAGGCAGGGTCTGTGATATCATCCGATTCTTCTATTTCATCCAATGTAAATTCTTCCTCTTCTCCCTCATCATCACCTTCGCCAATGTGGGTCAGGAAGTTTTCCATACTGCTGGTTCCGTCATCTTTTCCCATGACGTGTTCCAGTTCTTCCGGATTGATATGCGGTACGTCGTCATCGTCTTCCTTCAATTCAATTTCTTGACCCTTTTCATCCAGAATTTTGACATCCAGCGCTAAGCTCTGCAATTCCTTAATCAGCACCTTAAAGGATTCCGGAACGCCCGGTCTTGGTACATTATCCCCTTTGACAATCGCTTCATATGTTTTCACACGTCCCACGACATCATCGGATTTGACCGTCAAAATTTCCTGCAGGGTATAAGCAGCGCCATAGGCTTCCAGCGCCCATACTTCCATTTCTCCAAAACGCTGTCCACCGAACTGTGCCTTTCCGCCCAGAGGCTGCTGCGTTACCAAGGAGTATGGTCCTGTAGAGCGTGCGTGGATTTTGTCGTCAACTAAGTGGGCCAGTTTCAGATAATACATATATCCAACGGTCACAGGATTATCAAACGGTTCTCCTGTACGTCCATCATACAAAATCGTTTTACCGCTCTTGTCATATCCGGCCAGCTCCAATGCACGCTCAATATCTTTTTCATTTGCGCCATCAAAAACAGGGGTTGCAATTTTCCAACCTAACGCTTTTGCCGCATAACCCAAGTGAACCTCCAGCACCTGACCGATGTTCATTCGTGACGGAACACCCAAGGGGTTAAGCACAATTTGCAGCGGTGTGCCATCTGGCAAAAATGGCATGTCCTCCCTTGGTAAAATACGGGAAATAACACCCTTGTTCCCATGTCGGCCCGCCATTTTATCCCCAACGGAAATCTTCCGCTTTTGCGCAATATATACGCGGACTAACTGGTTCACACCAGGCGGTAGTTCGTCGCCATTAGAGCGTTCAAATATCTTAACATCGACAATAATCCCGCTTTCTCCATGCGGCACACGTAGTGATGTATCCCGTACTTCACGCGCTTTTTCTCCAAAAATTGCTCGCAGCAGCCGCTCCTCTGCCGTGAGTTCTGTCTCACCTTTTGGCGTTACTTTTCCTACTAGAATATCGCCACTGCGTACTTCTGCCCCAATGCGGATAATCCCGTTTTCATCCAAATCTTTCAGAGCATCTTCCCCGATGTTGGGAATATCCCGCGTAATATCCTCTGGGCCAAGTTTGGTGTCTCTCGCTTCTGATTCATACTCTTCAATATGGATAGAAGTAAACACGTCATCGCGCACCAGTTCTTCACTGATTAACACCGCGTCTTCGTAGTTATAGCCTTCCCATGTCATAAATCCAATCAACGGGTTTTTACCAAGGGCGATTTCGCCGCCGGAAGTAGAAGGTCCATCAGCAATTACCTGACCAGTCTCAACTTCATCACCTTTTGTAACAATCGGTCTCTGGTTCATGCAGGTACCCTGGTTGCTTCGTACAAATTTAGACAATTTATACTCATCCAGATTTCCATC
>CALLNG010000042.1 GCA_938005345.1 uncultured Clostridia bacterium | reverse complement strand
GTCGGTGTCGCCGTTGGCGTTGCTGTCGGTGTCGCCGTTGGCGTTGCTGTCGGTGCCGCCGTTGGCATTGCTGTTGGGTTAATAATAATAATCGGAGTTGGGGTTGGTGTCGCCGTTGGCGTTGGTGTGGGCTCCTGTGGTATTGCCGCAGCGTCCACCACCAATTCTACCCGATATATTTTTGTCGTCTCGCCATCTTGCGCTGTCACTTGAATCTGGTAATATACTTTGTCTTCCACCATTTCGTTTGTCACAACGACGTTTGCACCTTCATTTACTGCCTGCCCTGTAATTTGGATTCCCATCGCATTGCTCACGGTCCAAGTATAGTGAAGAACATCGCTTTCGAATGTTGGCGCAAGCACTCCGGTGCTGACGTTAATTGCACTCAAATTGGCATTGCTAGACGGTTTTCTTGTGATAACCAATGTGTAAGCCATTGTCGTACCATCTTCAGCCTTCACTGTAATTGGAATATTATTTTCTCCTACTGTCAGGTTGACTTCCCCTGTACCAGTGATGACTGCTTTGGTATGGTTTGCCGCTGCGCCAACCGATACGGTTTCCACTTCATTTTCCACCGTTGCTGTATATTCTGTTACCTTTGGTGAGAAGGTTTCATTAAGTGTTGCTCCCTCAACCGTAATATTGGTTAATGTTGCATCATTAGATTTGATGGTCGATGCACCATCGTCACGGTAACGGTCGTCACGTTTCACAATTACAATATCCTGAATCAATTCGTCCTCTGCACGAGCAAAGATAAATTCTCCGCTATCGCTGGCAGGTGAATTGTCCGCATCCCGGTCTGTATCTATATCGGCCAAATCTGATAGC
Source organism: uncultured Clostridia bacterium (assembly GCA_938005345.1). GTDB lineage: Bacteria > Bacillota > Clostridia > RUG12999 > RUG12999 > JAAWTG01. The sequence goes on along the minus strand of CALLNG010000042.1, from coordinate 4,790 downwards.
GTCACACGGGCATTGGAGTAATTAATACCATCATATTTTACAACGTTAACATCCGATGCGGTTGCATAGGATTCTATCTCCTCGTAGGTATCATCAAAAGAGAGGTCGACTCTTCTGCCGCTAATCTTACGAACCAACCCATAGAGGAAAGTCGTATCTGCGGAATCGTTTTCCGGTGCAAAATAGGTAATTGCGCCACTTGGGGTATTGCGGTTGATCACCATGTCTTGCTCAATCATGGTCGTCGGCCGGAAAAGAATGCTCGCATCTTTAATCCGTCCATTCGGCAATGTCGTATACGAAATAACATCACCTTTTTCGATACCACTTACACCGCTGATTCCCGTTTCATTATGAATGGTAATTTCTGATGTTTCATAGCGCAAATCACTTATGGATTCTCCATCTTGATAGCCACTGAGTGCAATGATTTCTCCATCATCGCTGGCTACCCGTTTCACGCCGCTGACCACCATGACAGGCTGTGCATAATTGATATTGCCCACCAAATTACTTCCCACAATCGCCATTGCTTCTCTGCTGTCTCTATCGATAAATGCGCTGCCTGAATAAGCCATGTCGTCAATCAATGCGTCTGCTTTGCCAAGAACGATGTCATCTTCACTTGCATTGTACCGGTCTTCCGGCACATCAAATACTAATGTGCTACCGGTTGTATAAATACCGCCTAGACTTTGCGTATTAGCATTGTAGGTGCTATCAAATGTCCGGTACTGATAGTCATCACCTGTAACATTCGGGTCTGTCAAGTCAAAGTTGATTCGTTTGATTCTGTTACTGGAATCCATGGTATATGTTACCAGAGAGTACACTTTGCGTACATTGGTAACCGGTTCTGTGCAATTCCAGTCAGACGGTTTGTACCGTTCCCATACGCTGTCTTGCATGAGAGAAGTTGCATCAATCGAATTGTCAGAACCATTGACAATAATATTGTTTGCAAATTGGTATTCTACCCAATTACCGTCCGCTGTCAGCATGACCGCACTCAAAGAAGAACTTAAATTGCCCGACGTTCCAATCTTGGTGATAAATCCAAATTTTGTATTGGACAGCATCACATTCGTGTCAGAGGCAATAATAATGTTGCGGAAGTTTAGATAGAAGAGTCCCGTATTTCCGACTCTAAAATCGCTGTCCGTAAAGTTTTCCGGTTTATATTCAAACGCTTCATAATCAATTTCCACGCTGCGGTCATCTGACGCATATGCAGTAATGGTTCCCTCCACTACACTGTTAGGCGAAACAATTACTTTCCCAGAAAGCAGTCTCCGGTCTTCCACCCGTCCATAGTAACTAAGGACATCATCTTTGCGAATATCGCTGAGTGAAATTTCTTTTCCATTCTTTTCAATGATAAAATTCGCTTCAGGGTCTGTATCATCCAGGTACAAACTTCCCATGTTGTCCTTGCCCATCACACGGTAATTATCAAGATTCACATCTTCTACTACAATATCAGTATAATCATAAATAAAAACTACATCATATTCGGAATCCGAATCATTGTTAATCAGACGGATCAGACCGTTGATTCCCTTTGTTAGTGCGGTTTGTACATCCACTATTGTAGCGCCGACTTCTTTGGTACCATTATAGTAATAGGTCAAAGCCGATGTGTCTAAATAAACACTTTGTTCCCGCGATGAGGCATAACTGTCATCATAATAGTATAATCTGCCGCGTGTTGTCAATTCATCCAGCTTTGCCGTATTCAAATCTACATCTTGAATTTCAAAGAATGTCGTCTTTCCGTTTTTCGGATAGATGGCAATGATAACAGGCTCATCATCATCCATGCCACGCACATATACACTGCAATAAGTTTCCAGGTAATCAGCTGCGTTCGTTTCGCCCACATTCATGCTCTGGTTGAAATTTTCAATATTATAGTACACACGGTTGCCGTTGATATATTCATACCGTCTATCTACATCAAAAGTAATTTCATCCTTTTGCGTCCGGTTTGTAGTGGAACCTGGCACTTGTACTACCGTACCTTCCATTTTCTCTACATCCAGATTATCTAACAACATACGGTCTGTGGTTTCATATGTAACATAAGGCGTATATCCTTGGGAAAAACTCGTCTGCGCCATAATCGGGACTTCCAGCGCGTTGAAGGTCATTTGTGCAACCATTGAACGCGGTGCAGGATTGCCCGTGCTGCCGTTGACATTTTTCAGAATATTTTCTTTTGATGCAACAGCAATATATCCTGTCGGATAAGCGCCCTGTTGGATAGCAGCTGGCGTATACCCCAGTGCAGCTACGACCATTTTAACCGCTTCTTCGTACAATACTGGATCCTCCGGCCGGAAGGTTCCCTCCGGGTCACCATTGATAACGCCTTGCTGCGTTGCCATGTTAATATATCCCGTTGCCCAGTGCCCCTGAGGCACATCATAATAATCTGTTGTTCCTCCAAGGCCATTTGCTGCATCGCCGAGTCCAAGCGCCCGGCAAATGACTGCCGCAAATTCTGCTCTCGTTATCGTATCATCCGGACGAAATGTTCCATCTCCGTCTCCTTCTAAAATATCTAGTGCTGATAACACTTCCACTGCCTCTCCATAGCTGGCATCGGCGGATACATCATCGTAAGCATAAATCCCTTGCATTGTGCCAAAGCACATTAGGAGAGACAATACGGTTGCTAGTATTCGTTTCATATGATTCATCCCTTTCTGCTTCAGATTCCTTTTTCGTTCCATATTATTTTCCTTTTTGTACCGCGTTACATTGTTTTAGACGTATTTTTCCATGAAAAGTTCCCTGATACTGGCTCCCTTTTTCATCCTATGACCTTATTGCGCTGTATATACCGGTTGCCGAAACAGTTTTTCTTCTTTATCTAAGCGTATTTCTAGTGTCTGCCCCTCTTTATATCCATGCGCTTCCCTCCTTCTCCTTGATGTTAGAATGGTTTGTCCCATAGCGTTTGACATGCGTTAAATCTCTTATTTTGTTGCTATACGCAAAATGCACAGTCCGAAAAGGGGCTGTGCATTTTGGCGGCCAGCAGGAAAAAGGGGACCCTGCTGAACCTATATATATTAAAAATTGGGGGAGCTAAATTAACTTTGCGGTACAGTTGCTCTTGATTTATCCTCTTGCAGCGTTACCGCAATATCTAACTTTTTACCGTCACGTTCTACTGTGAATGTTAGAACATCTCCAACTTTAGAATTGTTCTTAATATCCGTGAGTTCCTGCATGGTTTCAATTGTTTTGCCATTGACCGCTGTGATAACATCGCCACGCTGCATACCCGCTCTATCTGCTGGACCCATTGACGTTACCTGCGCTACATAAAGCCCAACCGGTAAATTATTTCGGAATGCAATGTCCGCTGTTACTTCCTGTACGGTAATACCAATTTGCGGACGGCCTTTGACATAACCGCTTTCAATCAAGTCATTGATAATGGGTTTTGCTGCATCAATCGGAATAGCAAATCCGATGCCCTCAACATCTTCACCTGCATATTTCATATTATTAATACCAACAACTTCTCCATATGCATTAACTAACGCTCCGCCAGAATTTCCTGGGTTAATGGCCGCATCGGTCTGAAGCAACGTCATAGTGCTGTTTGGATCGTTACTATCAGTCTGAATCGTCCGGTTTACCGCACTGATTATCCCAACCGTCACGGTTCCAGCCAATTCATTTCCTAACGGATTCCCGATTGCCACTGCCAATTCTCCCACTTGCAGTTTTGCACTTTCTCCTAAATTTGCAACAGTGAGTGTTTCCTTCGGATCAATCTTTATCACTGCCAAATCCGTCTGTGAATCTGCGCCAACTAATTTTGCTGTATATTCCTCACCTGTATTAAGCTGTACCGTTAATTCCTGGGCATTTTCAATTACGTGGTTATTTGTTACGATATATCCATCGGAACTAATGATAATTCCCGAACCGGTCCCTTCCTGCTGGCTGATACCAAAGATGGATTGAACCTGCGCTTTATTGGTGATTCCGACAACTGCCGGACCAACTTCCTTTGCAATATCGACCACGCTCATTGCGGTCCGTTCCCCATCTGTCAGCTGTTCAAAGTGAAATGAAGTGTTTGGATCTGTAGCTAAAATGTTTGTTGTGTCGTTTTGCGGTGATGTTTGCCCGCTGCCCCAATACTTATAACCGACTGCACCAGCGCCAACTAACACAACGGCTGCCATAATGCCTGCGATGGATGCAATCCATGCTTTCATTTTTTTCCTTTTGTTGGGTATCACTGTCTGTGTATATATCGTATGATTGGCGGTACCCGTTTCTACCTTCTGTGCCTGTTGGCTCTTTTCGTAGTCATCACTGTACCATTTGTAATCATTAAAGTCTGCCATATGAATCCCTCCTGTTTTCTTTCGATTCATCTTATGTATGTATCATAACGCATATTCTTTGCGAAATTATGAACAATATGTAAATTAACCAATAATAAATATAATTTTTTTTACGGCGGCAATTTCACTCGTTCAAACATCTGTTAGCGGCACTGTTTTCCCCCTTGCTTTCCTCTAGCATGCCGCCAAATATCGCTTTACTGATCTGCACATTCAAATATTTTCAGTAGAAGTAAAAAGGGCTCCGGACAGTAGTGTCCGGAGCTCTTTCTCTTTTCAAAACATCGTTTTTCCGCTTCTCTGCTTAATAAAGCACATCATAAATGACTTTTGCAGCCTGCGCTCTGGTCGCATTTCCCTGCGGTACAAACATGTTGTCACCCATACCATTGATAATACCAGCGCTGGTCATTTGGT
>CALLNG010000041.1 GCA_938005345.1 uncultured Clostridia bacterium | reverse complement strand
GCAGCCAAAGCTGCGGCTGATGTCTTTGACGGTGTAAGGGGCGTTGACGCCGTACACCTCGAAGGTGGAGGTGGGTTTGAAGGCCACCACGCGTCCGCTGAGCGAGGTGAGCGCAGTGAAATCCTCGCCCGATTCCGTGTCCGCCCACCAGCTGTCCAGCGGCGTAAGTTTATAATAATTGAAATTGTGCATGTCGCCCTGCTTGGAAGCATAAATGCGGTTGCCGCTCACGCCGAACATGCGGTTGTAGGCACAGGTCACGTCCGTGAAATCCACCATGCCCGGCCGCAGCACCTCGCCTACCAGCGTCGTACTCTTGAGCTGCACGTCGCCGTCCGGCTCCAGTTTAATCATGGCGGGCAGATGGGAGTGGGCCGTACCCGTCAAAAACGCCTCGCCTGCCAGCCGAAGTTCAATGGCCTCGCCTTCCGGGAACAATGTTTCCAATTCCCGCAGGCTGGGGCAGTATAAAATCAAGTCATTGTAATACTGCGGCTGCTGCATCAGGAAAAAATGGCCCTTCCAAAAGTAGGTGTACGTGCCGTCTGTTATCAGCATTTGCGGCACCGCCACCACAAAGCTGCCAAAGCGCACCAGCTTGGTTTTTTGCCAGTCGCCCGTCCAGTTGCTGGCCAAATACCCGCCTTGCACCGTGATTTGCACGGGCAGCCCCAGCTCGGTACACCGCGCCTGCACCTCTTCCAGATGGGACGACGGCACGCCCGTTAAGCTGTTGTTATCAGGAAACTGCCGCAGCGGCAGCAGCGTCCCGTTTTTATAAAACCCGCCCTGGCCGAGGGAATAAAAGTCCAGGCCGCCGCCGTTTTCCACCGCCAGCATTTGCCCGCCGCCGGCCTGGGCCGTAAGCTGCTTTAGCGCGCCGCAGCTGGACAGCAGGCCCCGACCGCTGCCGCACATGCCCTGCATGTCGGAAAATTCGTTTTCCTCCGTTTCCTCCCCCCGCATCAGCCCGCCAAACGCGGTCACGGGTTTTCGCACCAGGGTGGAATAATTTTCCAGACCTTTTAACATGTCCCCTCCTCCTTTCCTACCACAAGTTGCGCACCACAGCGGTGGCGTCCAGTGGGGCGGTGCGCCGCTCCAGCCGCTGCAAGCCGTCTAGCGCGTCCTGGTACAAAATGCTGTTGTGGTTATAGCTTTCGTAATCTTTGTTATAATAATCCATTTGGGCGCACACATAGTAGATGTAAATGCTGTCATAAGGCGCGGGCGCGCACAGCGGCTGGTTGAGCCGCAGCGTCACGGTACCCTCCGTGGTACCCTGCGCCTGGATGTCCAAAAACAGTTTGTCGCCGCTGCTGCCCAGCACGGGGTATTCCCCTTCCAGCAGCGGGCAGTCAATGATGATGTCCTGCCCGCTGTAAAACGGGTTGTCCTGCAGGGTCATCGCGCCCGGCTCCAGCTGGATTTGCCCGTTATACACCTCCGGCATTTGCGGCACATGGCGCTGCAAAAACACCACGCCCACCCGCTCTCCGTCCTTTTCGTCCAGCTGGATTTTGCCGCTGCGCATGTCGTATTTTGCCGCGGGCACGCCGCCAATATACACTTTCACCACGTCCTCGCTACGCACGCCGCGCGGCAGCGTGGTGCACCCGCCGCGCACGCTGGTTTCCGCATAGGCGTACTGCTTGACGGCTTCCAGGCGCAAAATGGACTCACAGTCGTTGATCCAGCCCACTTTTTCCTGCTGCGTAAAACTGTTGGGACATAAACTATCAATGCGCTCTAGCGCTTGCTCAATTGTCACGATTCGTTTCCCCTTTCCTTGTGTCGTCCTGCGGCGGGGCTACTGCTCCGGCCCCGCCAGCAGCAGCCGTTCCGCCTCTGTAATCCAGCCCAGGCCCACGGCCCGCTGCAGCGCCGCTGGAGAGAGCAACCCGTTTTCATACAAATAGGCCAGGTTGTCAAACATTGTCTTCACCTCCCAGCTGCGCGATAATCAGCGCGTCCAGCACCTCCTGCTGCTGTAGCTGCGTCAATATCAGCTGCTGCTCCACCGTGAGTGCTGGTTCCTCCGGCTCCGGCGCACTGTAGGGCAGTTCCAACGCGTCATATTCCGCTTTGGCCAGCTCCACTTGCCCCGCAAGCAGCGCCGTGCCGTCCGCCGTCATGCCTTTGCCGCCCACTGTGCCATCCTCTTTGACTATTTTATAATATTTCATTTACCACACCATCCAATCCACTTGATATCCCCGGCTGCCGGATTCGTTGCTGCCCACGCTCACCTGCATCACAATCGCGCTATCCGTCATGGAAATTGAGGTGATGTCAGTGTTCGTTTCTCCCAGCGCCTGGTAGCCATAGTCCACTTTGCTTCCGGACGCCATGACTTGACCCATCACAAATCCCAAGGCACTGGCGGACCACATGCCCATTTTGTAGGTGCTCGTCACGCCGCCCAGCACCACCACGTCGCCCACTTCCCGGTCAATCCAGCACTGTAGGCCGTTGTAATAGGGCACATTATTGCGCGTTTCATCTCCATGTATCCACAGCATGGCATAGTTCATGCCGCTTGGAATGGGAATGTTGTTGGTGTAGGTGCCCTTGTTGTGGTTATTGACATAGGTGACGCGCCCGGAGTGAACCTGCCCGCCGCCGCCCAACGCGGAAATGGTGACTGTGCCGCCCGACGTGTCCCCCTCAATATTGTCGCCCGCCACAATGTCTGCTGCTTCCAGCTTGCTGTCCTGTAGCACCTTGCCCTGGTACGCGTCCAGCGACGCCGCGCCCGCCGAAGCCGTGGTCAAATTATTCGCCAGCTTGACATGCCCGTACTGCGTTGCTGTGCCCACTCCATAAGTGGCAGCTGTGGAGGCATGCGCCGTGGGGGGCATGGAAGCGGGGAAGTCCGTGATGTCCGTCTGCGTGTGCGTATGCGTAAAATCGGTGATGTCCGCTCTGGTATGCGCATGGGTAAAGTCCGAAATGTCCGCCTTGGCGTGCGTGTGCGCAAAGTCCGTGATGTCCGTCTGCGTGTGCGTATGCGTAAAATCGGCAATCTCCGTCTTGGTATGCGTGTGTGCAAAGTCTGAAATGTCCGCTTTAGCATGGGTATGGGAAGCCGCGGCCTTGCCGTCCACTTCCCCTTTGAGCACGCGGCCCTGGTTGGCGGACAGTGCGTCCGTTACGGAGGTGGAGGTCAAATTGTCCACCACGCCTACCTCTGCGCCGCCACCGCCTGTAGAAGATATTGTCACATCATTCCCACTCACGGATACCGACACGTTCGCGCCCGCTTTGATGTTGCCCGCGTCCAGCTTGCTGTTCCAGGCTGTTTTTTCCGTGTCCGACACAAAGCGGTTTGACGCGTCCTGCACAATCATGCTGGCCGGATGGTTCGCAGGGTGCACATAATTGTTTGCTCCCGTCTCAATCCCAGCGAGCTTGGTTTTTTCCTCCGTGGTATAGTCATTCGCGGACAGGCCTTTGCCCGCCTCTTTGTCCACCTTGCCCGCCAGCGCGGCTTGTGTGGCCGTGGAAATAGGTTTATTGACATCTGACGTATTGTCCACATTGCCGAGCCCAACGTCCGCTTTTGCCAGCGTGACTGCCCCGGTCTTGCCCGCTACGCTCGTCACGGTGTTGACCTGTGCCCCCGCCTCAATGCCAGCCAGCTTTTTCTTTTGTATCCACTGCCCGACCATTTTCATCCAGATATCTCCACACAGTATTGTCTTTTACCCAGCTGCTCTTCTGGATATTTCCCAGGCCTTTTTCCGGTGTATCTCCATCTTTTGATGCATAGTATGTACCTGCCGCAACACTGTCTGCGGGTTTGCCAGATGCAAGATAGACATTAACTTTTCCTGTTGTTTCATCCGCTGCTGCATCCACAAATCCAGTACAGATATAACCTTTTGCATCTACATAATAGCAATATTCGCCCATTATATAAAAACCATTATGTCCGGTCACGACATTTCCATTCTGATCCTGCAACTGCCACTGACCATCCGCTGTTTTTTCAGATATTTTATAACTACTGATTTCTGTTCCTTCTTCATTCTGCTGTGCTTCCTGCGTCTGTGGAATACTCTGTGTGTTATCCGTAGCCGCATAGGTTGGAACAGACATCGATAAAGAAACTAAAACTCCCAGTCCAAATAAAAGACTTGCTCTCCTTTTCATTATCATTCTCCTCTCAAATGGGATCTTTTTCCTTATACCTGTCTTATTCTAGTACAATTACAGGGGCTTTTCAAGCCTAAAAAGCAGATATTCAGCAAATCGTAAGAAACAGATCACCTGCTTTCTTTATTAAGTCACTTATACTTATAAACTATAAGCAACACGCTACGCGAATTTCACAAGTTATCGCGGCAGTCGCTAAGGACTCGTGCAAGCACGGACTTTGGCTCGTTGCTCGCGTAAATCAAAATTGATTCACTGGATCAATTATTGATATGTAATATAACGAAAAACAGATCAGAAGACTTCTTCTGATCTGTTCGATGTATTTATCTTTTTGCATCTGCATCCGTAGGATCCCAGTTCTGACTTGCCGGAATCTTAATAGTCGGTGCTTTGTCAAACGGTGTGTACTCGGTATCCGAAATATCAACTCTTGTGTACAGACCACAATTATCATAGATCCATTTTGCATCTCGTACACAAAGACGTACACATCCATGGGATGCCGGCTGACCTAACATATTATAATTTCCAGCTGCCAGCGCATAAGTTGGATCCGGATTACTGCAGGCTACCGAATGGAACCAGTCACCATAATTATTAATCTGTGTTCCATATTTACCCCAAGACGGTCCCATCAACTCTACTGGATTCTGTTTCTTCAGGGTTGCATAGGTTCCTGCATGTGTTGGTGTTCCTGCTTTACCTACCGAGCAGGTAAATGTTTTTACCGGAATACAATAATTACCGGTTTCATTTGCCGCATATACAGTAACCTGACACTTAACTCTGTTTACGGTAATTCTGTAGCTGGACTGTTTCCCAATCAGCTTGTCTACATCCTGTACCATTTTTCCATCTGTGCCAAAGTAGAATTTATAACCATCTACATATTTCCATCCGGTTGTCATGGCACCGTCTGCGCCAAAGTAATACCAGCTTCCATTAATTCTCTTCCATGAATTTGTCAGTTTGCTTCCATCCGGTCTCTGATAGTACCAGGTATTTCCGGATTTCACCCAGTTGGCATTAACATCCGGGTCATAATTAGGAATCCATTTTCCATCTGCTCCAACCCAGTAAGAACCAACCCAGGTGTTCGTCAGCATCTCACCGTTTCCACCGACATAATAGTTACCGATCCAGCGATTGCTGTACATAGCACCACTTCCGCCAAAGTAATACCATTTGTTATTGATCAGATGCCAGCCGGCACCCACCATATCACCATTGCCTGGGTTCAGGTAATACCAGGTTCCTCCCAGATTGATCCAACCGGTTGCCATCGCTCCGCTTCCCGTCAGATAATACCAGGTTCCTCCACGATTCAGCCAGCCGGTCTGCATCGCTCCGCTTCCATTGGAATAATACCATGCACCATTCACCTGATACCAACCAATTTTCATATCACCATTGCCCGGGTTCAGGTAATACCAGGTTCCTCCCAGATTGATCCAACCGGTTGCCATCGCTC
>CALLNG010000040.1 GCA_938005345.1 uncultured Clostridia bacterium | reverse complement strand
AGCTGCACCGGTCACTATTCTTCTTACCGGTTAGCGCCATCAATAAAAATTTTTTCTGTGCTTTTATAAAGCCCTAATTTTTCCCTCGCCATCTGCTCCATATAAGCCGGGTCATTTTGCTGCTGCATTTGACTGTCAAGTTGTGCCGCTTCCTGCTGCTCATCCGCCAGCTCTTGTTGATAGGCAGATAATTCTTGCTGTCCTTCCTGTATGGAGAATTGCTGCATGATAATCGTTAAAATCAAATACCCCTGAAAAATCACGATGCCTGCAACGATTAGCAATTTATGAAATTGGAATTTTCGTTTCTTTTTTCTCATCATTTTCCTCGCATTCTCTGTTGCAGCTTCTTATGTATCATTTAAATTATACCTTCCTTACTATTATACCAATTTTACGCAACTTTTCAAGTGTTTTTTTGCACTTTTCTCCGGATTTTCTTTGTGCACTTTTTACAAATTTTCTCACAAACCCAGTTTTTTTCACAAAAAATCTAAAAATTTTGATAAACGGTTTTAAAATAAAACGCATACTGTTCCATAAAAAGAAATTCATTGCACGGATAACTTTTATCATGCTTTTTATGATAAGCGGGCTGATGCTAACCAAATAAAGTAAAAAACCGATGCCACAGCCAAAAAATACAAACCATCGAATCTGACCATCTCCCGTGACGTAAATTGTGGTAAACACGATGAATAAGGCAACCAGCCAAAAACAAAAATCTGAAATAGTGGTAAAAACTTTATTCAATTTATATGCTGTTCGGATGATGCGGAAAATATCAAATACAAATCCAATCAAACTGCCAGCTAAAACGCAGGAAAGAAAAATAATGGTTTGCTCATTGATGGATACTGTCAATTTTCCGCACCTCCGTTCCATTTTTATTTTTTACTTAAACAAACGTTTGAAAAAACCTTCTTTATTCTCTTCTGCTGATTTGTCTTGATAAGAGATACTATCAATCTCTCCTTCTACAACAAATTCTCCTGATTCAAGGCTCAAATTGCAAATATGCAGTTCCGCCCCTTTCACATCCATAGCCCCCATTTCCGTATAAATCTCTATTAGGTTTTCATCAAAACTATCGACATCCTGTACGCCAGAAATAGATAACTTCTTTCGTCCCTCTAATATCACATTGTGAACCAAATTCTTTTTTTCTTCGGGCATTTCTGCCACCTCCACTCCAAGAATGATATCAGTTCATTATATGAAAGCAGGAAGAAACTTATACCGAATCTCCAATTTCCCATTCATTAAAGCCTAAAGGAGGCTGTCCCCCTTATCTAAAACACTATTTTTCCTCTCATCAAGATTTTGCATTGTATTGTTTCATGCAACCATCTCCCGCCATTAAATTGGTCATTTCTTCAATTCGTTCTAATGGGAAGGGCGGCAAACAGAGTGGTTTCATCGCAATTGACATTAGCTTCATCGGATTATCATCAGCGGCGACACGGTTAGAATGCATTTCACCACATTGGCGGCATCGATGAATCATTGCCCATTCTCCGCCTTTGCGTACCCAAACTGCTATTGGTTCCATCACACCTCCACAGTCGGATTCGCGGTCTCCCGGTTCCACATCTACATGTTGACTGCTGAGACAGTTTGGGCAGTGGTTCCGGTGATTGCTTCCCGCGCCAGCAGAAACTACCAATCTTCCACAGACCTTGCAGATAAAACTATCACTGCTGGGATGTTTTTTATAATAGCCTTTTTCAAATTTTTTCTTTTTATTTTCTCGATTCATTTTGTATTTGTCTCCTTCCATGACTGCTTCAAATATTTAATGTCAGTTTCAGGACAACAAAAAAAGATAACCCAAGTGGATGAGTTATCTTGCATATGCTTACTTTTACAGCGAACAACACAATTAGAAAACATACCGCCATATACTTGTAACAAACATGGCAGCACAACATAATTTAAAGTTTACATAGATTCGCTATCCGCAAAATAAGCATGACAAAAGAACTCATCCTTTTTCAGATGAAACCGGCATTTTTATTGTCCTGTTATTTACGAATAGCCGACATCCACTTCCCTCCCCATCTTATAAATTATTATTATTTTACCATACAAGGAATGATTCTGTCAAGATATTATTGCATGGAAGCAATTTTCCCTCTCGCTTAATTTACAAGAAATCCTCAACTTGTCCTTGACTTTCATGTAAATATGCGATAATATGTATAAAAAGGCTCATAGATGGATTATTCTGGTGGAAATAAAATTCCAATATTTATTTTTAAAGATAAAAGGAATCATCTTGGGAACCAATATGCAAAACCTACTCAATCAATAAGGGGCATAGTTACCCATAAAATGGAGGTTTCGAAAAAATGGAACAGTATAAACAAGATTTTATCGAATTTATGGTACGCAGCGGTGTTTTGACATTTGGGGATTTTACTGCTAAAAGTGGACGCAAAACCCCTTATTTTGTCAATACAGGCAATTACAAAACAGGCGCGCAAGCTGCCCGGCTTGGTGAATTTTATGCACAATGCATTGTGGATAACATCAAACAGCCTATCACCGCTCTTTTTGGGCCCGCATACAAGGGAATTCCACTTTCCGTTGCCACGGCGATTGCATTAGCTGATCATCACGATATCAATGTAAACTATTGCTTTAACCGGAAAGAGGCAAAGGACCACGGTGAAGGCGGCAATATGGTGGGATACCGGCTGCAAGATGGCGATAAGGTTGTCATTATTGAGGATGTTATTACTGCTGGAACGGCCATTCGAGAATGTTTTCCCATTCTTAAAGCTGCTGCCAATGTTGACATATTAGGCCTTGTCATTTCTGTCGACCGTCTGGAACGGGGTCAGGGCGATAAAACAGCAATTCAGGAAATTGCCGAAGAATTTGGCATCCCAACCTACCCGATAGTGACTGCCCGTGAAATCATTGATACACTGTACCTACGTGAAATAGATGGAAAAATCATTATTGATGACAATACGAAAGAAAAAATGGAACAGTATCTTGCCGCCTATGGTGCGAAACAATAAAAAATATAATATGCCGGCATAGCTAATGCTATACCGGCATATTATATTATGGTATGTCATTCTTCTATCTCGAATGATATGGTATCACCGTAACAATATTGTTTTTGTTCTATAAAGGAATTTTAGTCTAAATTTCCCAATCTTATTCCTGTTTGTATCCGGTGAACTCCTTTTGGCTGATAGGTAAGACAAGCCTGCAATCCCACATAATCACAAAGTAAATATAAGATGGACAGCCACATCTCGGTTCCCATCAGTCCGGTAGGATAGCTTGTTTCTAGTTCAAAGCTAAACCCTCTGTTTTCCTGGTAATTCAACAAAATCCGCTCTATCTGCCGGTAGGCCCATCGTTCGCCTTCCTCTTTTCTATAGCCCGTTTGTTTTGCGCATAGCCAAAGCGGGTGAATGACATCTAGTGTATCACAAGCTGTGCCTCGATGTACATGAAAAAAGCGTTCATTTCTGGCATAACGCAGCAGCGTATCCACTGCTTCCTCCGGATAAGGCAACGGGACATCAAACTGGGCATAGGTTCCCCTCGTCAGTCGGTAAAACCCATTGCACAAAAGATGAATATTTTCTCCGCCCCACATTCCTGTCATATGTGATACATGCAAATTTAACCATCCAAATAATTCATTTTCGTACGGCCTGGCTCCGAAATATTTTTTGTTGTGATAAAGTGCTGTAGCAAAATGGTCCACAGCTGCTCCAGCTGCCCAAGGATCCTCTTGCCACGGCAAGGAATTCAGATAGTCTGTTAAATGTTCTCCCAAGTCATCCAGCTGAGAAAATGGCTGTTGGATATGACTGCCTAATACTTCTAGCGCATATCCCACCGTCAGGCAATGGTAGTCAACTGTATCACGGCGCATACACTGGATTTGCTCTACCAATTCATCTCGTTCCATTTGCGGCGGAATTTTATCAAACATAGCCGCAATTTCTATGGCGTCACACCAGGGGCGCACATCATCTGAACCTTCTGCACGGTTGCAAAACGCTTTTTTCCCGTTTTTCTCTATCACATAATATTCTAATAGCGAGTCAAGCTGCTGCTCTACCTTATTGCAAAAAGCACGAAGCCTGGCTGATAATCCCGGTTTTTGACTGGGCTCCTTGCGGTTTCTTATTACTTTAGCAGGATTCCCTACCGCTACACTATACGGTGGAATATCCTTGGTCACAACACTCCCCGCTCCAATTACACAGTGAGAACCGATTGTGACACCGTCCAGCACTATGCTGCCCGCTCCAACCCAAACATCATCGCCAATGGTGATTCCCTTCTCCGTGGTGGGTTGTTTCACTATAGGTATATCCGGATCTTCTGTGCCATGGTTCATGGCAATTATACTCACTTTAGGCGCAATCCGGACATAACTTCCCATGGTAATTTCCCCCTGCAAATAAGCGCTAGTATTAATAGAACAGTCGCTTCCCATGTGCAAATCAACAGAGCGGATCAGGCAATCTGCCCCAATAAAAGAACGGTCACCCATGGTTAAGCTGCGGATTTGATATAAATGGGCCAACTCTGACACAAATGTCTCCTTGCCCAGCGAAACCGCCGGATAATGTTCCTTTAGCTGTTGCTGAAATGCAGATTGCTTGACCCTTTCATCTGCGCTTATACCCAAATAAGGCATGTACTGCACTTGTTTCTCAAAATATTCCATTGCCCATCCTCCCTGCTACATTACTTTCACTTTACCATCATTGTATCTCGCTTCCGCCCTTGCGTCAATATCTGTTTTCTATTAAACTGTCATTAACTCCTATGGTGTCAATAATAGCTAGGATTTTCGTCAATTAGCATATCTGTACAGTTTTCTCTGCATTTACTTAAATAAGACATATAATTTTTACTCATAATCTTTACAAAGGAGCGCTCGGATATACCCCCGGTCTTTACTAGTGGAATCAACATAAAATCCGCGTCCGTAATAAAACCGGATTAATGTGCCAATCTGGGAAGCCGTATGTAACTGTACCTGTTTGATGTGATATTCCCGCATGAGGTTATCTACAATATTTATCAGTGATTTTCCAATTCCCAGGTTCTGGCATTCCGGGTCCACGCCAAACCGGCTCAAATATGCCGTTTTATCCTCACGAAGTTCCAGACGCAATGACCCCACAATTTTGTCACCAATATATGCCACTAACACCACTTTATTTTTTAAATCCCTGCGAATATCCTCTTCCGTTTCAGTCAAAGCAGGAATTGTTTCCAGATGCGCCGATTGAATATACAGTGCAAAGGCCTCCTGCGTTACTTTTCGGATTTGTGGTACATCTGCTTCAATCGCTTTTCTAATTTGATAGGTTTCAAAATTAATGTTTCCAATTTGTAACTCCGCACTTACCACGTTTGTTCCTCCTAATCCTGCATCAACTTTACCATGACGGCCTTTTGTGCATGTAACCGGTTTTCCGCTTCGTCAAAGACCACAGATTGTTTTCCGTCTATCACTTCTTCTGATACTTCATACCCCCGGTAGGCAGGCAAACAATGCAGAAAAATTGCATCTTGTTTCGCAAGGGCCATCAACTCTGCATTGACTTCATACCCTTTGAAGTCCTTAATTCTCCGCTCTTTTTCCTCCTCTTGCCCCATGCTAACCCAGGTATCAGTTACGACAACATCCGCTTGTTCTACTGCAATTTTGGGCTCAGTAGTCAGCATAATAGTACTGCCCATATCTTTTGCCGTATACATTGCCGCCTCCACAATACTATGGTCACATTCATAGCCAATCGGCGTTGCCACAGAAATATCCATTCCCACTTTTGCCGCCCCTTGAATCAAAGAATTTGCCATATTATTGCCATCTCCCAAATAGCACATCTTCAGTCCTTTCAGCTTTCCTTTCTTTTCGTGAATAGTCATTAGGTCTGCCAAAACCTGACAGGGATGCAGTAAATCCGTCAGCCCATTGATAACTGGAATATCTGCATATTCTGCAAGCTGCTCTACTTCCTTTTGATCATATGTCCGAATCATAATGCCGTCCAAAAAGCGGGATAACACTCTAGCCGTATCAGGAATACATTCTCCTCTGCCCAATTGAATATCATTGCTATTCAAAAAAAGCGCATGTCCCCCCAACTGATACATCCCCACCTCAAAAGAAACTCTAGTCCGCGTAGAAGATTTAGCAAAAATCATCCCAAGCGTTTTTCCTTTCAGAAGAGGATGTTCTTTCTTTTCTTTTTGTTCTTGTTTTAACTTTGCTCCCAGTTCTAACAATTCTAACAGTTCCTGTGACGATAAATCCTGCAAACTTAGTAAATCTTTCATGTTGCCAATCCTCCTGCTCTATTTCTTCAAAATATGTTGTAAGGTATTGATAAACGAATCAATATCCTGTTTTGTAATGATAAGTGGCGGTAAAATCCGTAGAATTTTACCAGCAACACAACCTGTTAGGTAATGGGCTTTCAGTAAATTCTGCTGCACTTGAGCACCCATTCCTTCTCCAAATTCAACCCCTATCATTAGCCCCTTCCCTCGTACTTCTAAAATATCAGGGTATTCCTTTTGCAGCATTTTCAATTTTTCTATCATATATTGTCCCATTTTTTCTGCATTTTCCACAAGATGTTCCTGCTGCAAAATTTTCATTACACTGCACCCCGCTGCAGTGGACAGTGGATTTCCGCCAAATGTGGTACCATGATCTCCCGGCGCAAATGCATCTGCCACATGTTGCTTTGCACAAACAGCGCCAATGGGAATCCCATTGCCCAGCCCTTTTGCCAAAGTAAAAATATCCGGCTCAACATTATAGTGCTCGTAAGCAAACAGTTTTCCAGTCCGCCCCATGCCCGTCTGAACTTCGTCAAAAATCAATAGAGCGCCATACCGGTCTGCTAATTCTTTCACAGACTGCAAATATTCCACTGTGACTGGATATACTCCACTTTCTCCCTGAATTAATTCCAGCATAATGGCAGCTGTTTTATTTCCCACTGCCTGTTCCAGCGCAGCAATATCCCCAAGCGGAACATGACGAAAACCAGGCATTAACGGCTGATAGGGTTTTTGGTACTTTTCCTGCCCAGTTGCTGCTACGGTTGCCAGCGTTCTGCCATGAAAGGACTGCCGCAACGTAATAATTTCCTGTTTTTCTACATTACCTTTTTTATAAAAATAGATTTTGGCTAATTTTATGGCACCCTCATTCGCCTCCGCTCCCGTAGAACAAAAAAAGGCCCTGTCCGCACAAGAATGTTCTACTAAAAGCTGCGCTAGTTTCGCTTGGTTTTCAATATAATACAGGCTGGATGTATGAATTACCTTTTGCAACTGTTCACGCACATCTTGAATGAAAACAGGATGATGATGTCC
>CALLNG010000039.1 GCA_938005345.1 uncultured Clostridia bacterium | reverse complement strand
TATCTGCCAATCAGCCAAATGAATTTTTACGCGGAACTGCCGCAGATTGGACTAGAATGGAATGCATATTTAATGGAAACGATTTTACACCAGTATCCCAATGCAGCATATATCCTGGTTGCGCCGCATGTCGAGGACAGACGGTATATCAAAACAATTTTAGTTCCCCGGGAAAGAAAAATACGCCACTTCGATGAACTTGTGGCGCAGATTTTACGAGAAGAAGGGGAAGGTGGACTTACCCTTTATCAGTTTGAAAACCTGTTAATTGCCAAAGGGGTGATTGGAAAGTATTTTCCAAAGGAGTTATATCAGTCGCCCTTGCTTTATCAGCAGGAAGAAAAGTTTTATGCGGTCAAGCAATAAAATAAAAAGGAACGGGTGGGAGGCCCGTTCCTTTTTATTTGGATTTCTTTAAAGGGGTAAAACAAATGAGATACCGTATTACAGATTGAATAGGTATACGCTGGTTAGACGCAACAAATAAGGGAAGAGTTCCAGGATGACATCCTGTAATAAATGGAAATAGCCACTGTGCAAAAACAGACGTTTTTCTATTGATTTTTTGAGAAATTGATGATATAATACCAAAGTATAGAAAGTCTAAGAATAGGAAAAATATAATACGAATAAGGACTTAAAATGGAGGGACCGTATCATGGAAAAAAATCAGCAACCACAGACACTGCAGGAACAAAATGAAGATGGTGTGATTAAAATTTCGGAAGACGTTGTTGCCATTCTAGCAGACAAGGCAGTTCGGGAAGTGGAAGGAATTGCAGGCATGAGCGGCAGTTTGGCGGACAGCTTTGCTGTTGTCATTGGAAGAAAAGTTAGCACAAAGGGAATCGCGGTAGATATCAAAGATAACGATGTAGTTATTAATTTACACACTGTGGTCAAGTATGGCGTACGGATTCCGGAAGTTGCCTGGAAGGCCCAGGAGGCTGTGAAAACGAGCGTAGAAAACATGACCGGGTTAAATGTATTAAAAGTAAATATCAGCGTAGAAGGCGTAGAGTTTGACAAAGAAGAAAAAAGCCAGTCGGTTGATTTAGAAGAAGAACTGGCAGATTCGCCGGATCTCGAAACGGAAACGGAAATTACCGTAGATGAAGCGGATATCACAGACTAATTAAAAAACGGTGGGCAGCATAGGGGAGACGCTTCTCCTATGCTGCTGCTATGCTGGAGAAAGCGGAATACTGTTCTTTTAAAAATAGGATAAAGAGGAAAAGAGTGCAGTATTTTGTAATTGAGAAGGATCAAATATAAAATATTGCATTTTTTTCTAAAGGAGGGAGCTTATGGAGGAACAGATGGCAAAAGCAATCGAGTTGGTGGGGGAAGAAGAGGAGAAGGAAATCTATAACCGCAAACTAGCGCGGGATGTGGTTTTCAAATTGGTTTTTGAGTATGAAGTGCAGGGAGAAGAAATGGTACAGCGTCTTGCAGTACTAGAGGCGTACCCATTTCAAAAGCGGGACAAAGACTATATTTCCGGAAGCGTCAAAGGAATCGTGCAGCACATAGAGCAAATTGACCGGATGATTGCGCAATATTCCCAGAATTGGGATATCCACCGACTTTCCAAGGTCACTATTGCGGCAATCCGTGTTGGTGTATATGAATTGCTGTTTTTAGAGGATATCCCTCCGCGGGTAACCATCAACGAATGTATTAATCTGGCGAAAAAATATGATGTTCCAGCGAGCGGGAAATTTGTCAATGGGATTTTAGCAAATGTATATCAGAAACAAGAAAAGACGCCAGTACAGGAAGAGAGGACAATGGAATAACAAAGAAGGTGTGGGATTGGACAATAAGGTAGTATTGACGATAACGGAAATCAATGAATATATCAAGATGCTAATGGAAGGTGACCCCATGTTGGGGCAAGTTTGGCTCAAGGGGGAAATATCCAATTTCAAACGCCATTCTTCCGGACACCTATATTTGACGCTGAAAGATGGAAGTAGTGTTTTGCGTGCGGTAATGTTTCGTGGCGCGGCGGGAAATCTACTGTTTGAACCAAAAGATGGCATGAAGGTAACAGTGCGCTGCAAAATATCAGTCTATCCAGCATCAGGAAATTACCAAGCCTATATTGCGGAAATGGAACAAGACGGCGTAGGTGATTTGCACGCGGCATTTGAAGCGTTAAAGCAGAAATTATATGCGGAAGGATTGTTCGCACAGGACCATAAAAAGCCGCTTCCACGGTTCCCATCGCGGGTGGGAATTGTGACTTCCCCAACGGGCGCAGCGCTGCAGGACATGAAAAATGTGATGGGACGGCGGTTCCCGTATGCCACCTTGTTGGTATACCCTTCCCTGGTACAGGGTGAAGAGGCTGCGGCGCAGATCATGAAGGGCATTCAATATTTTAATGAGACCAAATCCGTAGATGTTATGATTATAGGGCGCGGCGGCGGTTCTATAGAGGATTTGTGGGCCTTTAATAGTGAAGATTTGGCACGGGTCATTTATGAGTCGGAAATCCCTATTATTTCTGCCGTTGGACATGAAATTGATTTTACCATCAGCGACTTCGTTGCTGATAGGCGCGCCCCCACTCCTTCTGCTGCTGCGGAGCTGGCTGTGCCTGACGTAGTGGAAGTGCGGCAGCGTCTACAAAATGCACAGCGGAAATTGTCCGCGTTGTTTCAAACTAACATTCAGGCAAAACAGATGCATTTGCAGCAGTTGTCGGTGCAAAAGGTATTTTCCCGTTTTGCAGACGGTTTGAATGAGCGGCGTCTTGTGGTAGACGATATGATGACAAAGATACAGAAAGATTGTGGCACAGGACTGCATATGCGGCGGCAAACTTTAGCAAAATGGGCGGCCGCTCTGGAGGGGTACAGTCCATTACATACGTTGCAGCGCGGATATGGAATTTTGCAGGATGAACTGGGTAACGTAATCCGCAAAAAAGAAGATGTGAAGCCTGGAGACCGGTTAAACATTACAGTGACGGACGGGAAAATACAAACACAAGTTTTATAGAAAAGGAACTGGGAACAATGGAAGAAAAAACATGGACATTTGAAGAGGCAATCAGTCAACTAGCTGACATTGTAAAAAAAATGGAGCAAGGAGAGACACCACTGGAGGAGTCCCTCCAATTGTTTGAACAGGGTGTGCATTTGACCAAAGTCTGCAATGATTTGCTCGACAGTGCGCAGGCCAAGGTAGAAGTATTAATGAAACAACAAGAACAAGAGTGAGTGTGAAAAAGATGAAAATGAAAGAACAATTGGTGCGGCGGGCAGGGCAGGTAGAACAGGCATTAGAACGGTATCTGCCGACTTCGGAAACGTATAACCGTCCGGTATATGAAGCAATGCGGTATAGTTGCCTTGGCGGCGGCAAACGACTGCGGGGAGTGTTGACTTTGACTACAGCAAGCATGGGCGGACTGGATAGTACGTATGCAGAACCGTTTGCTGCTGCGGTAGAGATGGTGCATGCTTATTCCCTAATTCATGACGATTTGCCAGCGATGGACAACGATGCCATGCGGCGGGGGAAACCTACCTGCCACCTTGCGTTTGACGAGGCAACGGCTATTTTGGCAGGAGATGGATTGTTGAATTTGGCATTTGAAACCATTTTGGGAAAAAGTAAACTGGATGCTGATACAACGCTTGAAGCGTTGCGTTTTTTGGCAAAACGCAGCGGCGGAGGCGGGATGATTGGCGGACAGATTGCGGATATACAGGCGGAAAAAGTGCAGGCTGATGATGCACTATTATCCTATATCCATACTCATAAAACAGGGGATTTAATAGAAGCTGCGGCAGGCATGGGTGTGATACTCAGCGGCAAACAGGAATGGATGTCCGAAGTCTGTGCTTATGCGCGCGGTATTGGATTGGCATTTCAAATTGAAGACGATATATTGGATGTTACGGGTGACAGCAGGCGGTTAGGAAAACCGGCGGGGAGCGACGAGAAAAACCATAAATCCACCTATGTAAGTTTATATGGGTTGAAGGAGGCAAAAAAACGTGTCTGCCAGCTTACAGAGGAAGCAAAAGAAGCGGTACGGCCGTTTGGAGAAGAAGGCGCTTTTTTAGCCGAATTGGCGGATTATTTGTCTGCACGTGACAAGTGATAAAAGGCGGTTTGAGGTGCAACCGCGGAAGGGGCATTGAAAACATGGACATGGTGAAAGCATTTTTTGGGAATCCAGTGATTATCGCCACAATTGTGGCATGGTTCATCGCACAGGTCCTGAAGGTAATCATCGAACTAGTTACAGAGAAAAATTTTGAACTGTCGCGCCTAGTGGGCGCCGGGGGAATGCCAAGTTCCCATGCTGCGTTTGTTGTCGCGCTGGCAACTTCGGTTGCGCGGATGGATGGCCTTGGTTCTACCACGTTTGCTGTTGCCATGGCGATTGCGCTCGTGGTAATGTATGACGCTGCGGGTGTTCGGCGGGCTTCTGGGCAGCATGCAAAACTACTGAACTGGATGCTTGATAATTGGTATGGTTCCCACCCACAAGATGAATTTAGCAAAAAAATGAAGGAATTAATTGGCCATACACCGCTGGAAGTGTTGGCTGGCGCTGTATTAGGGTTGGTTGTAGGTCTGGTATTACCTATGTAATCCTAACGAGAGTTGGAGGAAAGAAAAATGAGAGCAGAAATTATTGCCGTAGGGACTGAACTATTACTGGGACAAATTGTCAACACAAATGCGCAATATTTAGCAAAACAATTAGCAGATTTGGGTATTACGCTGCACTATCAGACAGTAGTGGGAGACAATCCGCAGCGGCTTAAATTGGCACTGGAAACAGCATGGAATCGGGCGGAACTAGTGTTGCTGACAGGAGGCCTTGGTCCGACACAGGATGATTTAACAAAAGAAACGGTAGCAGAATACTTGCAATTGCCCATGGTATTACATAAAGATATTTTGGTGGAGATACAGGCGTATTTTCAGCGAATGGGCCGCCCGTTCACTGATAATAACCGCAAGCAGGCTGAGTTCCCGGAAGGAAGCCGTATTATTCCAAATCATAACGGTACCGCACCGGGATGTATTATGGAGCAGGAAGGAAAGATTGCAGTCGTACTGCCCGGCCCGCCGCGGGAAAATATTCCAATGTTTGAGGAAACGGTGAAACCATATTTAAGAGAACAATCCGATATTCAGATTTTTTCACGTACAGTACACATATTTGGAATCGGTGAGGCGTCATTAGAGACCATGCTGGCAGATTTGACGGAGGGAACGGACCCTACGGTTGCAACCTATGCCAAAGACGGGGAAGTGGAAGTGCGGGTATCCTCAGCAGCAATGTCGAAGGAGCAGGCGATGGAGAAAATAGAGCCGGTGTTGGAGAAAATCCGGCAGCGTGCCGGAGAGGCGATTTATGGTTATGATGATACCTCTATTGTGGAATGTGTTCTGGAAGAATTAAAGCAGCGTGGCTGGAAACTGGCTACGGCAGAGTCTTGCACAGGCGGTATGATATCTTCCGCAATTGTGGATATTAGTGGGAGTTCAGAGGTGCTTCAGGCAGGATATGTAACCTATGCAAATGAGGCTAAGCAAAAGATGGTTGGTGTAAAAGCGGAGACCTTGGCCCGGTTTGGTGCAGTCAGTGAACAGACAGCGCGGGAAATGGCGGAAGGTGCCCGCCGGGCAGCTGATGTGGAGATCGCTGTTTCAGTGACGGGAATTGCGGGGCCGGGCGGCGGCAGCAAGGAGAAGCCAGTTGGACTGGGGTATATTGCAGTGGCAACTCCAGAAAAAACGGTATGTCAGGAATTTCATTTTTCTGGCAATCGGATGAAGGTTCGAACCCTGATGATGAAAAATGCATTAAAAATGGTATTAGACCAGGTGAAATAGGAGGAATCGGCGATGGCAGTGAAAAAGACGGAGGATGTGAATAACAAGAAGGCGGAAGCGCTGGATAATGTGTTTGCACAACTGGAAAAGCAATATGGCAAAGGTAGCGTAATGCGCATGGGTGATCAAAAATATCAACATGTTGACACGATTTCTACAGGCAGTATTGCGTTGGACCATGCCCTGGGAATCGGAGGGATACCGCGCGGAAGAATTGTGGAAATTTATGGGCCGGAATCGTCAGGAAAAACAACGATTTCTTTGCATATCATTGCGGAAGCGCAGAAAAATGGCGGCGAAGTGGCATTCATTGATGCAGAACATGCACTGGATCCCATCTATGCTGGGAAACTAGGTGTGGATATTGACCGGTTGATTGTGTCACAACCAGATAACGGGGAACAGGCACTGGAGATTGCGGAAGCGTTGGCACGCAGTGGTGCAGTAGACGTCATTGTTATTGACTCTGTCGCAGCGTTAGTGCCGAAAGCAGAAATTGAAGGACTGATGGGGGATTCCCATATGGGATTGCATGCACGGCTGATGTCCCAAGCCCTTCGGAAAATTGCAGGCGTACTGAATAAAACCAATACCGCGGCAATTTTTATCAACCAGCTGCGCGAAAAAGTGGGCGTTACGTATGGGCCTTCGGAAACAACGACAGGTGGCCGTGCCCTGAAATTTTACGCGTCTATTCGCATGGATGTGCGCCGGATTGAGACGTTGAAATCAGGAACAGAAATGATCGGGAACAAAACGCGGGTTAAAATTGCAAAAAATAAACTAGCGCCGCCGTTTAAGGAAGCGGTGTTTGATATCATGTACGGGGAGGGTATTTCTCATGTTGGGGAAGTGCTGGATATGGCAGTAGAACGTAATCTGATTCAAAAAAGCGGTTCCTGGTTTTCATATCAAGACGAAAAAATCGGCCAAGGGCGTGATAACGCAAAAAAATTCTTGCTGGAACACCCGGAGATTGCAGATAGTTTGGAACTTAAAATTCGCCAGGATTTGGGTATGATTCCATCAGAAGAAGAACCAGAAAATGGGACAGCGGATAAAGCATGAGAATCACCAGAATTAAATATACAAAAAATAAGCTGTTTGCGATATATATAGACGAGGAATATGCATTTAGCGTGGATGAAAATATTTTATTCTCCTATAAATTGAAAGAAGGCATGGAGTTGGCGCAGGGGCAGCGAGAAGCATTGGCTCACGATGCGCAAATGTTGATGGCGCGGCTGAAGATGCTGCAACTGCTGACAAATAGTAAAACGCGGTTGGAAGTGGAACAGCGGCTACGTGCAGAGAAGTTTGAGGAAGAGGTTGTGCAAGCATGCACAGACTGGGCAGAGGAATATGGTTATCTTAATGACGAGGAATATGCCCGGCTGTATGTGCAGGAAAAAATGAACCTACGCGGCTGGGGAGCACTGCGCATTCGGCAGGAACTACATCGCAAAGGCGTGGCAAACGAATGGATTGCGCAGGCACTGGAAGAAATGGGCGCGCAGGAAGAGGAAAATCTGGCGGCGCTTGCTAGGCAGTGGCTGGAGCAGCTGGACTGGCAGGATTCCAAACAAGTTGATAAGTGTAAACAAAAACTGTATCGGCGTGGCTATTCATATGATAGTATCAACCGCGTGGTACGGGAGGAAATTAATAGGCGAAGGTGTGAATGGATTGAAGATTAAAATAGGCTTTGTGTCATTAGGCTGCCCCAAAAATTTAACGGACACAGAAACGATGATAGGACTGTTGCAAGATACCGCTGAAATCGTGACGGATCCGGCAGAAGCGGAGATCATTATCGTGAATACCTGTGCGTTTATTGAAAGTGCAACGCAGGAATCCATTGATACTGTTTTGGAGATGGCCGCATATAAAACAGACGGGAACCTAAAAAAGTTGATTGTAACGGGATGCATGGCACAGCGATACTGGGAAGAAATTTTGCAGCAGTTTCCGGAAGTGGACGCGGTTGTAGGGACCGGAAGTTATGGGGAAATCGTTCAGGTCGTACAGGAGGTCCTGGA
>CALLNG010000038.1 GCA_938005345.1 uncultured Clostridia bacterium | reverse complement strand
GGAAGATTTGGTGCAGGCGGAACAAATCTGCCGGCGCTATTTTCATACAGAAAAAGGAGGAGACGGCGATGCGGATAGGAAACGGATATGACGTACACCGTTTTGCACCGGGGCGGAAATTAATTCTGGGCGGTGTGGACATTGCGCATGAAGTGGGACTGGAGGGCCATTCCGATGCGGATGTGCTGGTGCATGCCATCATGGATGCCATGCTAGGCGCGGCGGCGCTTGGCGATATTGGGCAGCATTTTCCCGATACCGACGAGGCCTACCGGGGCATTTCCTCCCTGCAACTACTGCGGCAAACTGCCAAGCTGCTGAATAAGGCGGGGTATGCCGTGGTGAATATAGACAGTATATTAGCGGCCCAGCGGCCAAAACTGATGTCTTATCTGCCGCAGATGTGCAAAAACATCGCGCAGGCAGCCGGCCTGGATACGGAGCAGGTATCTGTCAAGGCAACAACAACGGAGAGACTGGGATTTGTCGGCCGGGAAGAAGGAATCAGTGCATGGGCTGTGGTTTTGATACAACACAAAGAAAGGATGTAAGAAAGAACATGAGAATGTCAAAGATGTTGATTGCCACTTTGCGGGAGGTGCCTGCGGAAGCGGAAATCAAGAGCCATCAGCTGATGCTGCGGGCGGGGTTGATGCGGAAAAATGCGGCGGGGATTTATTCCTGGCTGCCGCTGGGCCTGCGTTCGCTGCGGAAAGTGGAACAGATTATCCGTGATGCGATGGATTCCCATGGCGCGCTGGAAGTGCTGATGCCGGCACTGCTGCCAGCGGAAACCTACCAGGCATCGGGCCGCTGGGAGGTATTCGGGCCGAGCATGTTCCGTATGAAGGACCGGGGCGACCGGGATTTTTGCCTGGGGCCAACACATGAAGAAGTGTTCACGGAACTCGTGAAAAATGAAGTAAAATCTTATAAATCTTTGCCGCTGACCATCTACCAGATTCAAACCAAATACCGTGACGAACGCCGTCCGCGGTTTGGCGTGATGCGCAGCCGGGAATTTATCATGAAGGACGCATACAGCTTTGACAAAGATGAAGCAGGGTTGGACAACAGCTATCAAACGATGTATGAGGCATATTGCCAGGCGTTTGACCAAATGCAGCTGGACTACATTGTGGTGGATGCAGATTCCGGCGCCATGGGCGGAAGCGGCAGCCAGGAATTTATGGTGAAAAGCGAAGTGGGCGAGGACACCATTGCGTTTTGTGATGCATGCGGATATGCAGCCAACAGCGAAAAAGCGCCCTGTGTGCCCACACAGACGGACTGCCCACAGGGGGATTTGACACTGGAAAAAATCTATACGCCGGACGTGAGGACTATTGAACAGCTAACGCAGTATATGCACTGCGATGAGGCGCTGTTTGTGAAAACCATTATCTATGTAGCGGATGAAAAACCGGTAGCTGTAATGGTGCGTGGTGACCGTGAAGTCAACGAAGTGAAATTAAAAAATTATTTGGATTGCCAGGAACTGGCGTTGGCGGATGCGGCTGTGGTGCAGCAGGTGACCCATGCAGCGGTTGGATTTGCGGGGCCAATTGGCATTGGCTGCGATTTGCTGATGGACCGCGAAGTGGAAGGCATGTGCAATTTCGTTGTGGGCGCAAACGAGACAGATTACCATTATAAAAATGTGCAGATAGGCCGCGATTTTACGCCCACCGCCGTGCTGGATGTGCGCACCATTGTGGAGGGCGATGCCTGCCCACATTGTGGGAAACCAGTGCATACGGCACAGGGTGTGGAAGTAGGGCATATTTTTAAATTGGGCACCAAGTATTCCAAAGCGTTAAATGCCACAGTGTTGGATGAAAATGGTAAGGCAAATCCTGTGATTATGGGGTGCTATGGTATTGGTGTCAGCCGCTGCCTGGCTGCTATTATTGAACAATACGGCGATGAAAATGGGATTGTTTGGCCGGTGCGCGTAGCGCCATACCATGTAGTGGTGGTACCGGCAAACCATAAGGATGAAGCACAGATGAAACTTGCGGAGCAACTGTATGAAGAGTTGCTGGCACAGGGAATGGAGGCTGTGCTGGACGACCGGGCGGAGCGCGCTGGCGTGAAATTTAAGGATGCGGAACTGATGGGCTTTCCCGTGCGCATAACGGCAGGAAGAAAAGCGGCGGACGGCATAGTGGAATATGTGGAGCGCGCTGTGGGCGAAAAAGAGGAACTGCCCGCTGCCGAAGCGGTACAAAAAGCGGTGGACTATATCCGCGGACAGTTAAACGGCTAAACGGTGGCGGTTGATTAAAAAGAATACGCCGGAGGTAACCTGGTAAGAGCATCTACCTGTGCCGTGGCGTTAACAAAAAAGCGTTATCCCTGTTAGGGGATAACGCTTTTTTATGTTATTCCGCCGTCTGCGGCGTTCTTGTTGAGGCGGCAAGAAAGAACGCGAGCATATTGATTTTTCTCAGAAGGAGGAAAAAACACAAATAATCTTATCCTGCCAGTCCCTTTTGGAGAAGGGTTGCAAATTACACGTAGTAGGGATTGGGCTTGAACAGCAGTACAATAAAATCGATAAATATGCCGATACCAAACAACCCAAGGGTAAACAGATACAGAATACCCATGCCGATTTTGCCTTCATAAAATATATGACCGCCTAAGCCGCCCAAAAACAGGCAAAGGAGCAGCGCCACCCATTTGTTTTTGGCACGGCCCATCATTCCAACATTTTGATTGATGTTGGAATTGACACTGCTATTACTGTTGTTAATGATGATGTTAGGCTGGTTGGCTTCGCTTTTGATTTCTTCGACCTGTCTGCCGCAGCTTGTGCAAATCACTGCGTCTTTGGGTATCGCGGCACCACAGTGTTTACAAAATTTTGTCTGCGGTTGTGTTGCCGCACCCGCGGTTTGTGGACTACCCAGCTGCGTTGCGGTGCCAGGATTTTGTTGCGGTTCTGCTTTGGGTGCAGTGTTCGGTTCTGCCACTTGATTCATATAAATTCCCCCTCTCATGTTTTCTTCATTTTAACACATATGTATTCAAATGTCACATATGTATTCATAAACAACCAAAATTTATCATAGAATACTTCATAGAGGTGGTGGCATGTATTTATCTATGTTGGATCCTGTGATAGTGGGAAAAGTGATTGCCTGTTTCCGGCAGCAAAAGGGCATCTCGCAGGAAATTGTAAGCGGACTGGCTGGCATCAACCGGAGCCATTTGAGCGCCATTGAACGCGGAGAAAGAAAACCAACGCTGGAAACGTTTTACCGGATATGCTGTGCGCTGGACGTGAAAATGAGCACCGTGGTTTTGCAGATAGAAAAAGAATTGGAGCAATAGCAGGCGGCCCAGATAGGGTTTTGGATCGTCTTTGCCGATGCAAACAAAAACCAGCAGCCCCTTCCATTGAAAGGGGCTGCTGGTTTTACGTTGTCGCTATACGTGCATAGTGTCCGATTAAAATTGCGAATCAATCAGGCTAGAGTCGCAACTTAGGATTCTTGTTTTCTCAAAAAGGTCTTCCAAAATGCGATTGGCGATGGTGTTAAAACCCGTGTCATGTTCCGCAGCAAGTTGATAAATGATTTCGTGCAATTCGTCCTTTGATATTCGGCGTTTTGTAACTTGCGTTCACTTTTTCCGCGCTAGTTCCGGCGTAAAATCCCAATCACATCATCACATCCTATCGTATCAAAATATCGGTTGGAATCGGCTAGCACATCCCGTTGCAGGGTTAGTTAAGATATCCTGCCATTATAAAAAAGATAGCAATTCGGATTTTTTACGATTCCAATCAAAGTTTTGATGACAGAAGCCCACTGCTGCCAGTTATGCGTTGACTTGTAAATCCAGCAGCGTCACATAGTGGGGAATAGTAAAGGTGGAAGGTACCGTTTGCAAATAGGCAAGGTGTGCCTGTGTAAAAGTGTCGATGGCTGATTGCGGCAAGGAGGAAGCACCAATTCCACGGCAGGCAATGATCCGGCCATGCCAGCTTTCGCGCGTGAAGGGAATATCAACGTCATAGCCCAGCGCATGCACGCATGAGAACGCGGACGTAGCCCAGTCCGGCATGGTACAAGGCGTGCGATGCATATTGCCGCCGCTCCAGTCGGGATTCACTTGCAGGACCAGTGCCTCGCTCTGCCGCGCAATTTCGCTTTCGGCAGGCAGCCACACCATGTATAGAATCAAAAAGTGTCCGCCGGGCCGGAGCAGACGGACTGTCTCCCGTACCAGTTTGGGTTTGTCAAAATAGGGAATGCATTGGCAGGCCGTGATGACATCAAACGACTGGTCCGGTAGTCCCGTTGCTTCGGCGGGCGCTACGAAAAAGCGAATATCCATACCACGGTCCTGGGACAACCGAATGGCATGCTGGATTTGATTTTCCGCACAGTCCACACCGGTCCAGTGTCCACCGTGCTTGTATAGCCCGCGTGGTAAAACGCCGGTTCCTGTGCCCAAATCCAAAATGTCCTGCCCGTTTTGGCAAAGGCCCAAATCCAGAATGGTTTGGTAAAATTGTGGCGGATAAATGTCGCGGTACTGTGCGTAGTCCTGGGAAGCGCGTCCCCAGTCAAATGCTTTGCCGCCGTCAATATGTGGGAGCTGCATAGACATTCCTCCTTTTTCTACAGGCAATTCCAAGGCGCATCAGGGAAATGCCATCAACCGTATGTACCATAAGCATAACATAGATTCGGGAAAAAGTCAAAACGGCATTATGCGGGCGGAAATTTTTGAAAAAATTTTAGATTACCTCTTTACAAACAAAAAAAAATGTAGTATAATGAAGAAGTTGTTAAAAGAATTAGGTCAATTTCGGGATGTGGCGCAGTTTGGTAGCGCGCATCGTTCGGGACGATGAGGCCGCAGGTTCAAGTCCTGTCATCCCGACCAACAAAAAGAGACTCCCATAGGGAGTCTCTTTTTTTATACGTCTTAATCCGTAAGAATGTTTACGCACTAAAACCGTACCGGGGCATGGTTTTCGCACATAGTCCCACAGCAGCTGGAACGCACGGGGCTAGCACAACGCTGCGCGGCGGGCAAGTCCTGTAAGAACATTTGCACCATATCGGAATGGACTTAACTCCAGTCCGATTTTTCTTGAAAGAAAAATCAGTTTGTTAACATACCATAGCCGTTTTTTAGAAGAGTGGTATCTTCTGAGATAATAATTCCAAATAGCTGCTTTTTTCTCTTGGCGTTCTGCCTTTCCCTGTAATGCCTTGATAAGCGCAAGAATCTGCTTATGATAAAACATTTCATAAGTGCGCTTTGCTTTCGCTTGTGTCATACGCCACTTTTTCGCTATGGTTACAAATGACGCTTTTTCAACTTCCCTCAATTCAACTACACGGGCAATCGTTTTTTTGCTCAACTTCGGTTTGAAAGGGGGCATATTCTTGATAAATTGTGTCGGTATATCTGGTTCTCCGTCCCTGCATTCAATTAAAATAGCTTTATCTTTCTTTTCCAAATACGCACAGGCATGTCCTATCCTGATCGCACTCATAAGCCGTATCAAATATATTTTTCACTTGTAAAGCGCTTTCATATCCAAGCACCGCCACAATAGGATGGATGTATAAGCGTATTTGTTTTAACTTGAGTTTGTTGTATATTTGTATTACGCTTGTGCCGATATTTCAAACTCTTTCGCGATATTGGCAAATGTGTTGGCATGTTAGTCACGAAGCAACATAATCTCATAGGCACATTCATCCGGATTTAGTTTACCGTATTGTATATCTTTTAATATATAGTGCAGCGGAATGCATACCCCCAGAAATTGGAAGGGATACTCATTTGGCGTACGGTAAAAGGATTGTACAGAGTATCGCTCACCAAAAAAGAAAAATCAGGTTGTAAAGGTTTCTACTTTTATGTTATAATAGAGATAGACGCAGAACGAAGGCAATGGCACAATGCTGCCCCAAAGGCAACTTGCAAATTACTGCATCCGGAGATAGAATGCAATTGAATTAAAAGAATGCGGTGAATGAACACCACTTTGCGCATGCGGGACGCTAAGCGGGTGGGAAACTAGGATAACGGCTTGGAAATAGGACAAAAAGGAACCTGATACAATCAGGTTCCTTTTTAAATAGTACCAATCGCATATTTTTCTCAGGGCATTGCTGCCGCTGTTTTTCACAATCCGGCTGCCATTAGGAAGAATGTTTGAGCGTCTCCGCATAAGCGGACGGCGTCATGCCCTTGCAGCGGCGGAAAGCGCGGCGGAAGCTCACATCGTTGGTATACCCCACCATTTGGGCAATATCGCGGATTTGGTATTGTCCCTGCGCAATGAGATGGCATGCGGCATCCATACGCAACGCTTCTACATAGGCAGAAAAGTTCAATCCCATATTTTCCTTAAACAACGAGGAAAGATATTTTTCATTGAGATTAAAACGGACCGATAAGTCCGAAAGGGATAAATTTGCATTGGTATAGTTGTTGTCAATATAATCCTTGACTTTTTCAATCGTATTTTTGTTATCCTGTTCATTTTGTTCCAAAATGTGGTCGCAGTACTTTTGCAAAATGTCGTTGACATTCCAGAAAATCTCCGTAATGGAGTTGCTTTCCGGGGGAGCAGGGGTATCTTCACTATTTCCAACTATTTTGGTAACGGTGGAGTACAGCGATTGAATCAATTTTTCTGCCCCGACAACAGACAGCCGGCGGCGGACAAAATTTTGATTGTAAATTTCGTCCAGTGTATTTTGTACTTCGGTTTTGTCACCGATTACCGCAAAGTTATACAGCCGGTTTTCCAGCTGAATGGGATAGTAAAACCGTTCGGCGTCGTTGGGCAGGTCTTTGTAAAACAAAAGCTGTGTATTGTAGCCCATGGCATTGTATTCAATGACGTCTGTTGCCTGCGGAAGGGCTTGCCCTATATCCTCCAGGCGGCAGATGTTGGAAGCGCCAAGCGTTATCTCAATATCATAAGGATAGGCAAGGCTGGTTCTGATTTTGGATGCAATATTGATAAGGGTGTGATAGACTTCCTCATCTGGGAGGTCAAACGAAAATAACAGAGCCATGGTCCGCGCGCTGGTTTCGTGCAGGTAAAAGTATTCATTGACAAGCAGATATAGACTGTCGCGGACAAAGTCTTTGATGTTTTGCCCGCCAATGTCCAGCCGGTATTCCCTGCCTAGTTTTAGGACAAGCAAAATATGCTTTGGCGCATGCAGATCCATGCCCGCTAGCGCCAAGTCCTGCTGTAGCGCTTCGGCTGAAAAATACGTCCCATTTAATAATTTATCCATCACTTGGTAAACGGAATGGGTACGGCGCTGATCCAGTTCGTTTTTATATTCCAGATTATCGGTAACCAACTGGTCCATACTGTCACGTAAATAGTCATATTCATTTTTCCGGATATCGCGCAGCTGAATTTTTTCACGGATACGAATCCCATAATTTTCCATAACGGAGGCAATTTGATTAAAGCTTTTATTTTTGTTTGCCGCTGCCGCTATGCTGGCGACAACGCCCAGTAGCAAAGCCAAAAAGCACAGCACCATGACAATCAGGTTTAAAACGTCTGCGCCGGACATGATGTCGTCTTCCGGAATCAGGTACAGGTAGTTCCAATGATTACGGCTGCTAATATAACGTGTGGCAACATATTTTTGTCCATTCAAGGAAATTGGCTCATTGCTTATGGGTATGCCAGGCGTTTGCAAAGAGGCAGGCAACGCTGTAAAATCTGCATTTGGGTTCATCGAAAGCAGAAGGGTACCGTCCTCCTCCAGTATGAAAAGGTTTTTTCCACCACTGGAAAACAGGTCGGCATTTTGCCGCAGCAACAGCTCCTGGTTTAGTAAAACGACAATTTTGCCCTCGCCATAGAGTTGGTAGCGAAACGGAACGGACTGCGTGTAAGACAGAATCCGGTCGCTGGAGCCGTTTAGCATCGGATAGCCGCTATATTCCCGAACCCATGTATTGTCCCGCAGGTCTGAAACCCATTTGTCATAATCTGCACTGCCTCCATTTAAATTGGCGTTAAAAAAAGTGGAGGTACTAAAATATCCGCGATTGAGGTCCACAAGGTAGTCCAGCCTGGGATTATAAAGAAAGATGTTTTGAATTAGTTTGCTTTGCACTCTATAAGAGGACAGGGTTTCGCTCAGGGGAAGAAGCCTGGAAATTGGGTAGGTATCCGCCTGCAAAAAATCGGTGATGTTGTTATTTTGTGCCAGGTTGTCCACGATGGATTCTACTTGGGAAAATGCAAAATCAATGGTATCCATGTTGTTTTTCAACATGACAGAATAGGATTCCAGGACGTCCTCACGGTGTGTCCGCAGCATATAACTGCTGAGCCCATAGGTGGCTGTCATGGGAATGGCAATCACGAGGAGAAACGGAAACACAAACTTGAAAAACAAGAGTAATTCCGATTTTTGAAATTTATGGAGCATGCGCATGGTCTCCTTTCAAAAGGTTTGCCACAAAAGCGGCAGCGCTCTGCCGAATCAAGTAACAGGGCCAAACAAGAAGCGGCACTTCTATAGAGCCGCCTCCTGTCAATAAGAGATACGTATAGTATAACATAAAATCCGTAGCCGCGCAACTATTGAACTGCATAAAGAGGGTGCATAAACCCTGATAACATGCAGGGTTGCGAAAAAAGCAAACAATTGCTGAAAAAGTGTATTTTCATCTGGAAAATCGTATGTCGGAGAGGGAATATGGGTTTTTAGCACCTGAATACGTCACGGAAAACCGAAAAAAGGCATATTGAGAGAAAAATCAGAATGTTGCGGCGTTTTTGGATTGGGAACGGAATTTTGTGTGCCGATATAGCCAGATGTGCGTTGCTTTCATATGCCTGCCGCAGTATAATAAATGCATAAGCCAAATCGAAGGAGGAATTTACAATGGCTGAAAAAACAGCGGCACTGAAAAATGTGCAGACAATTCCCCCAAAGACTGCCTCTCATAAAAAGATAAAACGGGAGTGGATATTCGGGGATTTTAAACAGAATTGGCAATTATATGTTATGATGGTAATACCAATGGCGTTTATTTTGGTATTTGCCTACTATCCCATGTATGGTGCCCAAATTGCATTTCGGGATTTTATTGCAACGGAAGGCATCTGGGGCAGCCCATGGGTGGGGTTGAAGCATTTTGACCGGTTCATCCATACCTATCAATTTTGGCTGCTGCTCAAAAATACGCTGGCAATTAGTGTATATAGCTTGCTTGCGGAGCTGCCGGTGCCGATTTTGCTGGCGCTTGGACTCAATTACGTTAAAAATCAACATTTTAAAAAGACCGTGCAGATGGTTACCTATCTGCCGCACTTCATTTCTGTCGTGGTTATGGTTGGTATGATTACCCAGGTGTTTAACAACCAGACGGGTGTAGTGAATAACTTGATACAGCTGCTAACAGGCGAAAAGGTAAATTTTTTGGGCGATCCAAAGTATTTCCGTTCCCTGTATGTGTGGACCGGTGTTTGGCAAGGAGCCGGCTGGAGTTCCATTTTGTACATATCGGCGCTCAGCGGCGTAGACCCACAGCTGCACGAAGCGGCCATCATGGACGGAGCAAGTTTGGTAAAACGTATCTGGCATATTGACCTGCCATGCATTTTACCTACCATTATGATTACACTCATTATGAACTGTGGACGAATCCTGAGCGTGAGTTTCAACAAAATCTTCCTCATGCAAAATCCCACCAACCTGGAAGTATCAGAAGTCATCAGTACCTATGTTTATAAAACTGGTATTGCCGCACCGCTGGCCAACTATTCCTATCCGACGGCAATTGGGCTGTTTACTTCCGTCATTTCATTCTTATTGGTATTCACAGTCAACAAAATTTCTAAGAAACTTACCGCCACTGGCTTATGGTAAAGGGGGTGAACAATATGAAAAAACACGGAAAATATCAAAATTCGTTGATTAAAGACTCAATGGGAGACCGCGTCTTTCATGCAATCAATCTTGTGGTGCTGACCGTGATATTCCTTTTGGTATTGTACCCCATTATCTATGTGGTCAGCGCTTCCTTTAGCAGCCCAGAGGCGCTAATGTCAGGGCAAGTGTGGCTGTGGCCAGTGAAACCCACCTTAGAAGGGTATCAAATCATGCTGCAAAATGACCGGGTATGGACCGGTTTTGCCAATTCCTTTTATTATATGATAGTAGGAACCATATTCAGCATGTTTGTAACGATTCTTGCCGCCTATCCGCTGTCCCGGCGGGATTTTCGCCCGCGTGGCGCGATTGCCATGTTATTTGCGTTTACCATGTGGTTTAACGGTGGTATGATTCCGGAATATTTATTGGTTAAGGATTTGCATATGCTCAATACGCGCTGGGCCATGATTTTGCCGACAGCCATGAGCGTGTGGAATATGGTCATCATGCGGACGTATTTTCAAAATAGCATTGCAGAGGAACTGCTGGAATCTGCAAAATTGGATGGCTGTGACGATTTTAATTTTGTGGTGAAAATCGTATTGCCGCTGTCTACACCGGTCCTGGCAGTCATTGCCCTGTATTATGCAGTGGGACAATGGAACTCTTTTTTCAACGCTATGATTTATTTGCAGGATCAAAGTTTACATCCGATTCAGCTAGTACTGCGTGACATTTTGTTGCTCAACACAACGCAGGACGTTACAGCGGACTTGGTGACGTCCAGCCGCAAAGAGCTGATGGGCGAGCTGCTCAAAAACTCACTCATTGTGGTGTCCAGCATTCCTATGCTGATTCTTTATCCATTTGTGCAAAAACATTTTGTCAAAGGTATTATGGTCGGTTCTGTTAAAGGTTAATTTATATAAAAGGAAGGATAAGAAAGGGAAGGAGAGAAGAATGATGAAGAAAACAAAACTAGGAGCAGCGGTAATGGCGGCGGTAGTCGGCGTTTCCATGCTAGCAGGATGTGGGGGAGGAGACGATACGGCATTGAAAAATGAAGCGGCCATTAACGGAGGGCCGGGGGATCTTCCCATCACCCAAGAAAAAACGACGCTGACTATCTTTGCGCCTCAATCAAACTATATTGAGGACATCACCACCAATGAGTTTACCCAGTGGTATGAAGAACAAACCAACATTCATGTGGATTGGCAAATTGCTTCGGGTGATTTGGCGCAGTCTAAAAATGTCATGCTGGCAAGCGGCAACTATCCGGATATTTTGCTGGACTGCGGCATAAACCGTTCTGAGCAGCTCGTTTATGGGGAGCAGGGCATCTTCATTGACCTCACGCAGCTCATTGAGGAAAACACCAAATACATCAAGGAATTGTTGGAAGAACGGCCGGAAGTCCGTTCGCAGCTGGTAACGCCGCAGGGAAAAATTTTTGGCCTGCCTACCATTAACGATGTGTATCATTCAACGTACAATACCAAAATGTGGGTATATCAGCCATGGCTGGATAAACTGGGCATTGAGGCGCCAACGACGACAGAAGAGTTTTATCAAATGCTCAAAGCCTTTAAGGAACAAGATCCCAATGGCAACGGCATTGCCGATGAAATTCCTATGGCCGCAACCAAAGACCTGGGCTATCTCGGGGCAGATGGATTTTTGATGAATTCCTTTGTCTACTGCAACACGGACCGCATGATGGTAGAGGACGGCAAAATTAGTTTTGTTGGCAACACGGAGGAATACCGGGAAGGACTGCGTTATTTGAACCGGCTGTACAGTGAAGGATTGCTGCTGGCAGACAGCCTCATTATGGACCGTAAAGGCCTGACCTCTTTGGGAGAAAACCCGGATGTGCCGATTTTGGGAAGCGCACCGGCTTTATGGTTTGGCATGTTTACCATTGCTGGCGGCGATAGCGGACGCTGGGCGGAGTATCAGGCGATCGCCCCGCTGGAAGGCCCAAGTGGTTTGCGGCAGACGCCAAAGGTGAAACCGGAATATTCCGGGGAAAATTTTAGCATTACAAGGAACTGTAAAAATACTATTGCGGCAATCCGTTGGGCGGATTGGTTCTATAGCATGGAAGGTTCGCTGACCAGCCAGTATGGGCAGGAAAACGTTGGATGGGAGAGGGCAACCGACGGACAGGTGGGACTGGACGGAAACCCGGCAATTTGGGTTGCAACACAGAAATTTGGTTCCCTGCAAAATTCCAACTGGAGCAATTTTGGTATCTTTAATTTGAGCGAAAAGCTGCGTCTGGGTATGGCTGCAGATGAAAGCGATGAAACAGAAAGCATTTTGTATAATGTGACAAAGGAACTGTATGAACCATACGGTGTGGATAAGAGTGTACCGGAACTTTTCTTTAACCAGGAACAGGCGACGGAATTTACAGAACTGCAAACCCAGATTACCTCGGAAATCCAGCAGAGTGTGGCTGCGTTTGTCAGCGGAGAAAGATCTTTGGATACAGGCTGGGATGAGTATATTCAGCGCTTAAACGACATGGGGTTGGAGCGGTATGTAGAGTTGTATCAGACCGTATATGACGAAAACTATAAAAACTGATAGTGTAGAAGAGGAGGGAAACCTCAGTGAAAAGATTGATTTCAATATTTCTGGCCTGTACCATGCTGATTGCCATGTTTAGTGTCAATGTGGCAGCGGCTGTGACAGTGCAGGAGGCCAAAGGCAAGCTGGAGGGCGATATTAATTTGGCGCTGGACAGTAAGGCTGCAACGAAAGGTAATAAACGGGATTATTACGCGTCACGGCCGAACCAGAATTTGACAGACGGTGATGGAGCGTCCAGGTGCTACGTGGAAAAAGACGGCTACATTTTCCTGGATTTAGGGGAAGCCAAACGAATCCACAGCAGCACCGTCTATGAACATAATAATTATAACGGCAAGGGCGGACTGGATAGAAACCGGCTGAAAACTTTTAATATCCGGTATTGCAGCGAATTGCCGGAAGAGTATGCTATTCGGGATCATGATACCGAAGAGGGCGTTTATGTTTCCGATATGCCATTCGACTATATCACAGAGGAAACATGGCCGATTGCAGTAACTGTAACAAATGATGAAACCTACCAAAGCAGTGAAACAAACGAAGTGATAGAAGTAAACAATTTTCCGTGGTTCACGGCACGCTACGTAATGCTGCAAATTACAGATATTTGGCCGAAAAATGATTCTGACCCCTCATTGGATCTCTATGAGTGGGAGATTTATGGCAGCGATGCAAAAACGCAGATTTCTACGGAGCGTACCGATACAGTCGTAGATAACGAGGAAGGCATCATTTCTGTTGCAGCGGACGACGCTGTTGCAGTCAGCGGCTTTTTGGATAGCATCACGGTTGTGGACGCGCTGCAGGGCGCGGACGAAGAGGTAACTGTGAAGCTGCTGAATGGCGCGTCAGAAGTTACGGACGGCAACCTTGCAGACGGCATGACGCTGCAACTGCTAGCAGACGGAGAAGCAACTGGTACATACCAGATACGGGTCGAAGGCGGCAGCGCCGGCACCATGGCGTTTACGGACATCAATGGTGAGCTGTCCAAAGCCGAGTTGGATGCGTTTGTTTCTTATGCAACGGAACATTATCAAACAGCAGTCAACAATATTGGAAATGCTATGGCATATGGACCAGCGGGTGCGGATATTGACGCCATGAGTATGGTGTACTCTGTGACGAAGGATGCCCGTCTGCTGGCGCCCATGATCAAAGGCGCAGATTCCATTTTATATGGACGCAATGACCAGCCAAACGGCGAGGGACGCACCCTGTTTACTGGAAAAGTAGAAAAGGCGTGGCCCAATAAAGCGCAGGGCCAACCGGATGTAGCCTATGCTGGGTCAGAAAACGGCCTAGTGCTGGGACATGTGGCTTACGTGGCAGAATGTATTTTGAATACACCTTCCATTTGGGATCAGGAAGTGCCGGATGGAGACCCCCATAGCTATGGGAAAACCTATTTGGAACGTGCTAAAACTTACACCGCCATGTGCGATGAAACGATTCAGGAATTTTTGATTCCGAACTTTATTGATGAGGAGACCAAACATGAGCGGTTCCCGGACGATGAAGCATTTGCATCTATGGGCGGCGAGACTAATTATCCTGACCGCGCGGGAAGCGGATTCCCGTGGAACCAACAGTGGATGTTTAACCACGGTCTAATCCATATGGCAAAGGTTCACGAACTTTTGGCGGAAGAACCAGCGAAAGCGGCACAGTACCGGGAGATTGTACAGGCGTCTTTGGATTGGTTTTTAAGCCAGATGGTGGAAGGGGATAAAGATGGTAATGCCTACTATACCTGGTATTACTGGCCGAAAGAAGAAAACTTCCATCAGGACGGAGGTAAAATTGAGGATGCCGTAGATGCACACATGGCGTATGACATAGCAGGACTGCATCTAC
>CALLNG010000037.1 GCA_938005345.1 uncultured Clostridia bacterium | reverse complement strand
GCATAGAGGGCGTGAGCTACAACATGCAGGACGGCAAACCGGTTTATACGGAAGAAATAACTAACCATCCGGATGGCTGGAGTTTTGCGGAATCTCTTACCCAGTATGCCCGTTCAAGCAATAATGGGCCATTTGTACAGGATTATGACTATATTGAGCAATATTGTTCACTTCCGCAGCAACAGGCAGCCATTAGTATGTGGTCGGATACCGATGCAAAAAAACACGCCATGCCGCCTGCCACACCGACAGTGGAAGAATCTCAGCGGTATGCGCAGATCATGGCGGATATTGATACCTATTGCGAAGAGATGTATTTGAAATTCATTTTGGGGAGCGAAAGTCTGGACAATTTTGACGCTTATGTGCAGCATATCAAGGATATGGGTATTGAGGAAGCGCTTCAAATTCAGCGGGATGCAGTAGAGCGTTATAATGAACGATAAATCAAAGGTAAAGTGAAAGATTATTTTAGAAAAAGAAAACGGGAGTTAGATCAAATGAAACAATCAATTGTACTTGGGCAGACAGTGCCGCGGCGGGAAAA
This sequence comes from uncultured Clostridia bacterium, assembly GCA_938005345.1. GTDB lineage: Bacteria > Bacillota > Clostridia > RUG12999 > RUG12999 > JAAWTG01. Next base: position 680 of record CALLNG010000037.1, on the reverse strand, counting down.
GCCGCGGCTGCTGCGGGAACTTGCAAAAAACAAATATATTTACCTCATGCTTGTCCCGGTTGTACTGTTTTATATCATCTTTATGTATGGTCCCATGTACGGTGCCATTATTGCATTTAAGGATTTTACGCCGAAATTGGGGATTTGGGGTAGCCACTGGGTCGGGTTTAAGCATTTTGAAGAATTTTTCGGTAGTATTTATTTTTGGCGTTTGCTGCGCAATACCATTTCTATCAGTGTGCAGACGTTGGTGTTTGGGTTTCCAGCGCCTGTTATTTTGGCGCTGCTGCTCAATGAGGTGCGCCAGTCCTGGTTTAAGAAAACAGTGCAGACCATTTCCTATATGCCACATTTTATTTCATTGGTGGTCGTGTGTGGTATCATTAAAATCTTTACAGGCAGTGAGGGAATCATCAATGATTTTCTGGTGCCGTTTGGGCAGGAACGGCGGGATTTACTGCTGGATCCAGGACTATTTCAGCCCATTTATGTGATATCCGATATTTGGCAAAAAATCGGGTGGGAATCCATTATTTATTTGGCGGCTCTTTCTAATATAAGCCCTGAACTGTATGAATCCGCAAGAGTAGACGGCGCCAACCAGTGGAAGATTTTGTGGCATATTGATTTGCCCGGAATTTTACCCACGGTTATAACGCTTTTGATCCTGAACACAGGTA
>CALLNG010000036.1 GCA_938005345.1 uncultured Clostridia bacterium | reverse complement strand
ATTAATCTTGCCATTGCCGAAATGTGTTTTGAAGCCGATAACAAACAATTAGACGGATATGAGGAAAAATTGGCGGAGTGTGAATGAAAGTGATAGTTAAAAGAGGAGATATCTATTATGCTGATCTCAGCCCTGTTATAGGTTCAGAACAAGGAGGCGTCCGGCCCGTCTTGATCATACAAAATGATGTGGGAAACAAATACAGCCCGACTGTTATCGCGGCTGCTATTACGTCGCAGATCAACAAAGCAAAACTACCGACGCACATTGAAATCAGTGCAGAGGAATATGGCTTGACAAAAGATTCTGTAATCCTGCTGGAACAAATCAGGACGATTGATAAGCGGCGCCTGAGAGAAAAAATCGGTCATTTAGATGAGACATTAATGGAACAAGTCAATGAAGCTATCAATATTAGTTTTGGCTTAAATGATTAAAGGGAAATAATAGACAAAATGGAACTACTTTAAAGGGGGCAAAACAAATGAAGAAATCATTTTTTGCAGGAATGGTGTTGTCACTAGCAATTATGATTGTGTTTGCAGTTGTGGTATTGGCAGCACCTGGGTCGGAAGAGGACCCAGTGGTATCGGTCAGTTATTTGGAAAATGTATTCATGGGTAAAGTGCAAAGCTACATAGACCAGAAAGTAGGCGCCCAGTATGAAGTCGTTTCGCTCAAACAGGGACAAACCCTCAAAGCGCAAAAAGGAACGGAAATGATTTTAAGAATGGGTACTGCAACGGTGATTGCATCGCAAAAAGGTGGGCTTTCTGATGTGACGGGCGGCGTAGATATTGCAGATGGCGGAGCCATGCCGTCTAACCATTTGCTTATATCGCCGTTGGATGATGGACGAGGCATTGTTGCGACCGAAGCGGAAGTTTTGGTTATGGTGCGCGGAGGCTATACAATTGAATAGAGTGATATCTTTCTAATACGTATAAATTGGAATAAAAAGGACCTTTGGCATCGCACTACCATTAGGTCCTTTTTTGTAATTTGCAGTGGACAAACTTCTTTATCTGTATGCTGCAAACTGCTGGCTTAGACTGCACTGCGGCTGGTTTGAAGGGGAAATTTTTAAGTGATCGTGAAATTGCTTGACGGGTACGGAAATCTGTTTAGAAAGGATTGGGGGAAGATGAGCAGGAAAATCGTTATCGTGTTCATGTGTCTTGCGGTCATGGTTTCGACGGTTTGGTATACGGTATACCAATTTCAGCAGATTGAACTGGAGATGGTACCCTACATGACAAAATGTGCGCAAATGCAAACACTTTTTTTGGGGAACCGACAATTATTTGAAAAGATGGTTAAAAATTTGGGGAAATACGAACAATTGTATTATCAATATAATTGTTCTTTCGGCAGACCAGTTGTCGAAGAGGAGTGGGGAGAAGTCGATTTTATAGATGATTTAATGTATTTATTTGAAACATTACATATGAACATTGTTATCAAAAAGGAAAATGTAATAAGTTTCCGACAAGTCAACCCGATGCCCAACAATTATATTGGTATCGGGGTGAACCTTATCTTAGAATCCAACAAATGGATCTTTATTTACTTCCATTCCGACAATTATAGGGAATTAGACCATAAGTGGATCTATAGGTTATACGATTTCATTTACAATAGGGGAGTTGGAGAACCTATACTAGAGGAGGTGGGATCATGAGATTTTTATTGGCAACGACAAATCCAGCAAAAATACAATACTATGGTGCGAAACTGAAAGAACAAGGTGTATCTATTGTTACTCTCTCCGATTGTGACATCAAATGCTCCGTGGAGGAAACTGGCCGGGATCCGGTGGAAAATGCACTATTAAAAGCGACAGCTTACTATAAGGCGATCCAAATTCCTACGATTGCATTAGACGATGGATTGTTTTTGGAACAGGTTCCAGATGCGCTACAGCCAGGTCCCCATGTCAGACGTGTTAACGGGAAACGGCTGGATGACGATGAAATGATTGCACATTATATTAGTTTGGTAAACCAATATGGAAAAAACGGAAAACTAACCGGTCATTTCTTAAAAGGTGTTGCAATTGTAAATGGAGAGGAACATTATACATTTGCTAATAAGTCGAGCCGCTGTTTTACAAATGAACAGAGCAGAGTTATCCATGAGGGATACCCGCTTGATTCCATTCAAATTGTTCCAGCATTCCAAAAGTTCAAATCAGAGCTGACAGACAAGGAAATAAAAGCCACAACAGATGTAGAGTATCAAGCTATTTTTACATTTATTACCGATACCATTGCAAAAATGGAGCAAGCATACGAACAAAAGAAATAGAAAATTAGAATAGGTTAATAAAATTTCAAATAGAAAAAAACGGAATGGAGAAAAGTCCATCCCGATAGTATGGAGCGGGTGAAGGGAATCGAACCCTCATATCCAGCTTGGGAAGCTGGTGTTCTACCACTGAACTACACCCGCACACAGTCGGGGTGACAGGATTCGAACCTGCGACCTCCTGATCCCAAATCAGGCGCTCTAGCCAAGCTGAGCCACACCCCGTATTTGCGTTGTCTGTGTTATT
>CALLNG010000035.1 GCA_938005345.1 uncultured Clostridia bacterium | reverse complement strand
GGCCGTTTTTGCCTCGAGGACATGGAAAAAATATCAGAAGAGGTTCGTGGAGCAGCACAAAAAATTATTGTGGCAAAACGCGCTACGTATTATGGAATTGGCATGGCAATGGTCCGGATTACCCGCGCTATTTTTGGTAATGAAAGTAGTGTTTTAACTGTTTCCGCCATGTTGCGGGGCGAATATGGACAATATGATGTCTATGCCGGCGTCCCCTGTATTGTCAATCGCAATGGTGTGCAGCGTATATTATCGCTTTCTCTTGACGAATCGGAGCAGCAGAAATTTTCTGCTTCTTGCGATACACTAAAAAGCTTTTATCAAGAGTTAAACATCTAAAAATTTCAAGAATTGAATCCCTTTTCATTTTGTGGTATAATAAAGTAAATTGCCTTCCGCAAATGAAAAGGGGTTTTTTTATGGGCATATTAAATCGATATTGGAAACGTTACCGGTTTGCATTCATAGCAGGGGTTCTCTGTGTATTTTTGGAGGCCGTCTGTGATTTGCTCCAGCCTACCATTATGTCTCATATTATTGACGATGGTGTAGCTACGGGAAATTTACAAACAGTTTGGCGGTTAGGTGGCCTTATGCTGCTGGTTACCGGCATTGGGATGTGTTTTGCATTAACTCGAAACGCCATTTCCAGTAACGTATCACAAAGTTTTGGTGCGGATCTTCGCTATGACCTCTTTCAAAAGGTCATGTCATTTTCCCTTTCCAGTGTCGATAAAATAGGAGTGGGTTCTCTCATTACCCGTATCACTAACGATGCCTCTCAAGTCACACAGTTTGTACATGGACTTATGCGAATTTTTGTCAAGGCACCGCTAACTTGTATTGGCAGCATTATTCTAGCTGTTTTGCTCAATCCAAGGCTTAGCTTAATTTTATTTTTGGCAATTGCAGTAGTTTCTTTGTTCATCATAGTAAGTATGAAACTCAGCTATCAGCATTTTACTAAAGTACAATTTGCCATTGACCATATTAACACTGCAGTACAGGAATATTTAATGGGCGTTCGACTGGTTAAGGCATTTGGTCAGTCTCAGCAGGAAGAAGAACGGTTTGATCATGTCAATGAACAATTGACGAAAGCCAACGTGTCTGCACAGCGTGTCAACACGGTGTTTTCCCCATTGATGACCTTATCCATGAATTTAGGAATTACCGCTGTTATTTATGCTGGGAGCCTTTTATTTCCCGGAAAACTAGTTCAAGTTGGACAAATTATTGCTTTCACAAACTATATGGCACAAATCTTGGGCTCTCTAGTCCACATTACCAATATGTTTAACACCTTTGTCCGTACGCGTGCCTCCTCCGCCCGCATGGAAGAAATTTTACAGGAAGATAGCCATTTTCCCATTTTAGATACGCCAAACAAAAATGATAGAGTCGGCCTCTCCTTTGAACATGTTACATTTCATTATCCCGGTAGTAGTACAATGCCGGCTTTACAAGATGTAACCTTTCATTTAGAGCAGGGACAAACCCTAGCTATTATTGGACCCACTGGCTCGGGAAAATCCACATTAGTATGGCTTTTGCTTCGTTTTTATGATCCAGAATGCGGTTCGATTTATCTGAATGGAACAGATATTCGTCATTTCACGTTATCAGCCTTACGCAAAAAAATTTCTGTAGCGCCGCAGCAAAGTATGCTATTTTCCGGTACAGTATCGGAAAACATCCGCTTTGGCAATACCGATGCCAGCGAACAAGCTATGTATGCGGCAGCACAGGCCGCTCATGCACATGATTTCATTGCACAAATGCCGCTGCAATACAATAGTACATTGGGTCAAAGCGGTGTAAATCTTTCAGGCGGCCAAAAGCAGCGCCTATCCATCGCGCGCGCTGCACTCAAGGAAGCCGATATTTTAATCCTAGATGATGCTACCAGCGCACTGGATTCTGTAACAGAAGCAAAAGTCCGGCAAAATTTAAAGCATTGGAAACAGGATCAGACTGTCCTTCTCGTGACGCAGCGTATAGGAACAGCTTTGGGTGCAGACCGAATTTTAGTTTTAGATGATGGTAAAATAGCAGGATTTGGATCGCATGCCGAACTAATGGCAACATGTGAAACCTATCAGGATATTTACCGTTCTCAAATTGGAGAGGAGGAAGTTTCTCATGGCTGATTCTCCTAAATCATCTACAGACGCCGTGCCGCGTATTGGCAGCGGACGCAGTGCTGCCAACCGTTTCAAACCCACTGAAAAGCCAAAACAAGCGCGGCATACGCTACGCCGGCTACTACGCATTTATATAAAGCAATGGCAGTACATTTTATTAGCCATTCTTTTCACATTACTCTCCGCCATATTATCGCTTTGTGTGCCATTGCTTATCGGTGAGGCTGTCAATACTTTTGACCTTTCCACCTATTCGGTCCAAACGTCGCTTCTGACACGAATTTTAACAGCGCTTTTAGCCGCCTACTTTGCTACGTGGGGCATTACTACTATTAATGGCTGGATGATGGCAGGTGTTTCCCAAACGATTGTTAAATCCATGCGTACGTCTCTCTATAGCAAATTGCAAAAGCTGCCGTTAAAATTTTACGATACCCACCCGCATGGTGACACTATGAGCCGAATTACCAACGACATTGACAATATTAGCAATACCATCGCCCAAACCACAACAGAGCTATTCTTAAGCATATTGAATATCACTGGTTCTTTTATTATGATGCTGGTTCTCAATATTCCTTTAACCGTAGTTTCGCTTATTTCCATTCCGTTGGTTTTGCTACTCACCCGTTCCATTGCGTCACGCAGCCGTTTTAATTTTATGGAACAGTTCCGGGCACTAGGTAGTTTAAATGGTATGATTGAGGAGAGCATTCAAGAAATAAAAATGGTAAAAGCTTTCTGTAAAGAAGAGGATATGCTCACAAAATTTTCCAGCTGCAATCAAATGCTACGGCATTATTCAATCAAAGCGCAAATTTGGTCCGGTTTGCTTATGCCGCTGATGAATGTTATTAATAACATTAGTTTTGGCTGTGTTGCCTGTGCCGGTGGACTCCTATCCGTTCATGGCATAATTTCTGTAGGCACCATCGCCAGTTTTATTACTTACTCCAAGCAATTTGGACAACCGCTTAATAATATAGCCAGTATGTTTAACTCTATCCAATCCGCTTTGGCTGGCGCAGAACGTGTATTTGAAATCATGGATGAAGCGGAAGAACCGCATGATATTTCC
>CALLNG010000034.1 GCA_938005345.1 uncultured Clostridia bacterium | reverse complement strand
GGCGGTTGTGGTTGGGATGATTCTATTTTTACAAAAGGGGCGCTTTCAAACTTTAGTTTCCTTATGGACAAGGGATTGGCTTCGGATGGCAGCGCTAGCGGTATATATTGTTTTAGCAGGATGGTTTATTGTTTCAGGAAAAAAGCATGAAAAACGGAGGATAAAAGATTGAAACAGAATTTGAAATCGGGATTTGTTGCAGTAATTGGGCGGCCAAATGTTGGAAAGTCGACATTGATGAACCGGCTAGTGGGGCAGAAGATTGCTATCATGTCTGACAAGCCGCAAACGACACGGACTAAATTGCTAGGAATTCGGACAACAGCGTCTTCTCAGATTATTTTTGTCGATACACCTGGGTTACATAAACCCCGTACGCGTCTAAGTGAATATATGGTGAATGTCGCTACAAACAGTGCAAAAGATGCAGATTTGATTCTATATGTCAGTGATGCTTCTTTACCGCTGTCAAATGCAGAGGAAGAAACAATACAGAACCTTGGGAAATATGAGCTTCCCTGTATTTTAGTATTAAATAAAGTGGATATTTGTAACAAAGAGCAGTTGCTCCCCAAAATAGATACCTATCAAAAGTTGTATAATTTTGAAAGCATTATTCCAATTTCTGCAAAGAAGGAAAATGGGTTGGATTCGGTAGTGGAAGAAATTGAAAAACTGTTGCCGGAGGGGCCGGAATTTTATCCGGAAGAAATGGTAACAGATATGACGGAACGAGAGATTGCGGCGGAAGTAGTACGGGAAAAAATGCTCCGGCTCCTGGATAAGGAAGTGCCACATGGTGTTGCGATAGAAGTAGCAGTCTTTCACGAAAAGGATACAGTGAATGAAATTGGTGTTAATATCTATTGCGAAAAGGAAAGCCATAAGGGCATCATCATTGGGAAACACGGAGAGATGCTCAAACGTATTGGCCGCAATGCACGGTTAGAGCTGGAAGATATGATGAAAAAAAAGGTGTTTTTGGAGTTGTGGGTAAAGGTCAAACCAGATTGGCGCAACAATAACCATTTGATTCGTGATTTTGGATTTGACACAAAAGCATAAGTTGTAGATGGTTCTGCTAATTAATTTGGTAGTAGAAAGTATCATGAAAAGCAACAGCAAAAGAAAGAGCGGTTCACGATAAGTCCTTCATGGATCGTGAGCTGCTTTTTTATAAAAACGTGTAAAAAATATGTAAGATAAAACCCGCTAATAAAGCGGGTTTTTAAGATTTTGGTGGAGACAACTGGAGTCGAACCAGTGACCTCCTGCATGTCAAGCAGACACTCTAACCAGCTGAGCTATGCCTCCATATAATTTAACAATGCAATAATTATAACACAAATAAAGACTAGTGTCAAGGAGTTTTGTGCTTTTTTATGATATCGGCAATAGAATTTCAAATAAAATCCAGTCCGTATAGAGATAAGCACTCTTTCGGACTGGATTTTTTCATATAATTAATTTGGTTTATTATTTTTACTAATTTGCTAAATACGACGTTTTTAAAGCGCGGGTAGCATTAAGTATTGCAATTACGGAGACACCTACATCAGCAAAGACAGCTTCCCACATGTTTGCTAGTCCTAAAGCACCTAGAATTAAAACTAGGATTTTAATTCCCAATGCAAATACAATATTCTGTTTTACAATACGTAAGGTCTTTTTTGATATCCGAATAGCAGTTGCAATCTTAGACGGTTTGTCATCCATTAATACTATATCGGCTGCCTCTATAGCAGCATCAGAACCAAGTGCGCCCATAGCAATTCCAATATCGGCGCGAGATAGAACCGGTGCATCGTTAATACCATCGCCGACAAAAGCGAGTTTGCCGCGTGAGGATTTCGTATGAAGGAGCCTTTCTACTTGGTTTACTTTGTCGGATGGAAGCAAATCAGTATAAGTATTGTCCAAACCCAACTTTTGAGACACCTGTTCTCCTACAGCTTTGGTATCTCCAGTAAGCATAACAGTTTGACGAATCCCTAATTGTTTTAAAGTGCGAATTGCATTTGGAGCATCTTCTTTGATCTCATCGGATATGACGATATGACCGGCATAGGTTCCATTGACCGCGACATGAACTATCGTGCCAGTATGATGGCAAGGACGCCAAGAAATGTCAGCTTCTTCCATTAGTTTATCATTGCCAACATAGACCGTTCGTCCATCTATGACAGCCTGCACACCGCGGCCTGAGAGTTCTTTTGATTCAGAAATACGTCCTGTTTCTAATGATTTATGGTACGCATTTTTTAGAGAGGTGGATATAGGATGGTCACTATAACTTTCGGCCAGTGCTGCCAATTCCAAAAGCTGTTCTTCCGATATTTCATCTGGATGTACCGCGGTGACCTGAAATGTCCCATGTGTTAATGTTCCCGTTTTGTCAAATACAACAATTTCGGTTTGAGCTAGAGCCTCTAAATAATTACTACCTTTGACCAATATACCACAGCGGGAAGCACCGCCAATACCGCCGAAAAAGCTGAGCGGTACAGAAATGACCAAAGCGCACGGACAGGAAATCACAAGGAAGATAAGTGCGCGCTGAATCCAATCGCCCCAATCACCTCCAAAGAAAAGAGGTGGCAATATGGCCAGCAGAGCTGCGCCAATCACTACAATAGGAGTATAATAACGTGCGAATTTTGTGATAAAGTTTTCACTTTTTGCCTTTTTGCTACTGGAATTTTCCACTAAATCTAAAATTTTAGAAACGGTTGATTCGCCAAATTCACGTGTGGTACGAATTCGGAGCAATCCGTTTTGATTGACGCAGCCGCTGATAACAGAGTCTCCTGGTCGCACATCACGTGGAAGAGATTCGCCTGTCAGCGCAGCGGTATTTAGTGTGGACGATCCATCCAACACGATTCCGTCCAATGGAATTTTCTCGCCAGGCTTAACTACAATGGTTTCGCCAATTGTTACATCTTCCGGATCAACTTGTTTTAGCTGGCCGTTTTCTTCTACATTGGCATAATCTGGCCGGATATCCATCAAAGTTGTAATAGATTTGCGGGAGCGGCCAACC